>JAAZIW010000074.1 GCA_012800665.1 Rikenellaceae bacterium | reverse complement strand
TGATGCAATATATTTCGCCAAGCGCATGAAGTACTCGCTTTTTGTAATGAGCCAGCTTGTACTCGCCGGCCTGGCAATTATGACAGACGATTATGTGGAAAAGAATATGTAGTTTGATAGCAGCGGGACTGCTCTTTTGTACCGCCGCCTTTGCTCAAGAGGGCGAATATCTTTCCTATACCCCGTATTCAATTTTCGGGGTGGGAGACCTTTTTGGCGGTACATCCTCTGCTTATAATGCAGGCATGGGGGGAGTGGGCGTGGCAAGCCGCAACCGCAGGTATCTTAATACTATAAATCCGGCGGCCATTGCGGTCAGGGACTCTTTGGCTTTCATGGTGGATTTTTCGCTTTTCAACAAAAACACCCTGTATTCGCAGGATTATAACGGAATAAAAAGGAACAGCGCCAACAATCTTACCAATATAGGCGGATTTGCCGTTTCGTTTCCCATATGGAACAAACTTGCCGGAGTGCTTGGATTAAGACCCTACAGCAGCGTAGGATACAGTATGACATATAATCATGTAGATGCCGAAAACGGAGTGGTGGTTTATTCGCATTCAGGCTTGGGAAGCCTTTATAATGCGTATGGGGGAGTGGCGATAGATTTGTGGAAAAGGTTTTCGATTGGAGCGGAAGCGGATTATATCTTCGGTAAGATAGAAAAAAATGCAGTACAGAATTTTTTATCTTCGGGCTATAATGAGGCGCAAAGCTATTATACACTAACCCTCAACGCTTTTACGGGGAAGCTCGGGCTTCAGTACGAACAGCCTTTGAGTAAAGAATTGCGCCTCGGCTTCGGCGCTACTTACGGCTTCGCCGCCAAAGTGCGCGGTTTTAACGAAGGCAAGTTTTATTCAGCCGGAAGCGTGCAGAACATTACCCTGCCGTCTTCTTACGCCGACACTCTTGGAAATGATTCCGGAATAAGGCTTGCAGACGAATTGAATCTTGGGATTTCGCTCAATTACTCTGACAAATTCAGGGCGGAATTCAATTATAGCAGGTCCGATTGGAGGGATTCAGGTATGGATTATGCAAAAGGATTCAGTATCGGCGATGCCGAACAGCCCTTTGTAAACTCGGTAAAAGAAAGCTACAGGCTCGGAATGGAGTATGTTCCAAACCTTAACGATGTGCGTTATTATTACAGGCGTATAGCTTATCGCGCCGGAGCCTACTACAACAATGAATATTATTCTGTAGCGGGCCAAAAGGTAAACACAATAGGTTTAACTTTCGGAATCACCCTTCCCGTATTCCGTTGGTACAATGGCTTATCCATCACTTTGGATGCCGGAAGAAGGGGACCGTTCAAGGGTAGTATGGTACGCGAGAATTTTTTAAAGTTCACGTTCGGAGTAAATCTCTTCGACATTTGGTTCCAGCAGCCCAGATATGATTAGAAACTTAAAAAACAATAACATTATGAAAAAAATAACAATCGCGATTTTAACCCTCTTGCTGTCCGTTTCAGGCAGCCTTTTTGCGCAGGGAAAGTATGGAAAAGACAGCGCAGAATGTCTTAAGTATTTGTCTTATTACAGGGAATATTACAAGCAGAAAGCTTATGATGACGCTTTGCCCAATTGGCGCAAGGCCTATAAGTTATGCCCGCCTACGGCAAACCAGACCATGCTTATAGACGGAACTTCGCTTATGCGCAGGCTGATAGCGGCTAATTCCAACAATCCGGTTTATAGAGAGGCCTTAATCGACTCTCTTTTAACCATCCATCGCGTACGCGCCCAGGCTTGGCCTAAAAATGCTGTTACCAGTCTCAACAACATGGGTCAGGATCTCGCTAACTATGTAACAGGCGACCCTGCCCGTCTCTATAAGGAATTCAACGAAATAATTGAAGCCAATAAGGGTCGCACCAGAGCCTCGCTGTTCCTCTTCAATCTTCAAGCGGCCATCGACCTCTACAATAACGGCACGCTTGGAGCGGAAGATGTCATTAATTGCTATCAGCGCAATCTTGCCTTCCTCGACGATAAAAAGCCGAAGAGCAGTTCCGATGCCGAACAGAACCAAAAGGTTCGCACCGACCTCGAAACCCTCTTCATAACTTGTAAAATAGCCAGCTGTGATGACCTCATCCGTCTTTTCACTCCCCGCTTTGAGGCCTCTCCGGAAGACCTAAATCTTGCTAAGAACATAGTAAAGATGATGTCCATAACCGAAGATTGCCAGAATAACGACCTTTATATCCAGGCCGCAACCAATATGTACAGGTTAGAGCCTAATTATAACTCTGCCTACTTCCTCTATAAATTGAATGCCGCCCGCAATAATTATGACGAGGCTGTTAAATATATGGAAGAAGCTATCGAATATGATGATTCCGATGCTATTACCGATGCCGAGTACAGCTACGAGCTTGCAACTTTCTGCTTCAAAAATGCCCGCTTTGCCAAGGCCGCTGCAGCAGCCCGTGCAGCGTTGGAACTCGACCCCTCAATAGCCGGCAAGTGCTATTTCCTCATCGGTCAGGTTTGGGGCTCGATAAGTTGCGGCGGTGATGAGATTCAAACACGGGCGAACTTTTGGGTAGCAGTGGATAATCTGCGCAAGGCAGCCGCAGCTGACGAGGCCCTTGCCGATGAGGCAAACCGCCTGATTGCCCAATATTCGCGCTATTATCCGCAAGCCGCAGAGGCCTTTATGTATAACCTCACCAATGGTCAGGCTTATACCGTGAATTGCAGCGGCATGTCTGCTACCACTACGGTACGCACTCAAAATTAAAGTGAGCCGCAAAGGCAGCATATTATTCAGGATAGCAGGCGCTTCGGTGCTTGCTGTC
Organism: Rikenellaceae bacterium; assembly: GCA_012800665.1. Taxonomy (GTDB): domain Bacteria; phylum Bacteroidota; class Bacteroidia; order Bacteroidales; family UBA932; genus Cryptobacteroides. The sequence goes on along the minus strand of JAAZIW010000074.1, from coordinate 869 downwards.
CTATTTTTATCGTGCAGCGGCAAGCTCCGTCAGGCCGAATCGCTGGACTTATCTCAAACACCGATTCAAACGCTTGATCATATGTTTGCCGTACAAAGCAAGAACGGCTATGTGAGCATGCGCTTGGAGGCTCCGCTCATGGAGCGTTACGACAACGACACTATGACTTACGAGAGTTTTCCGAAAGGGCTTTCGCTGTATGGTTATACCGAGGAAGGGCTTTTGGAAACCATTATTGTGGCTGATAATGCCCGTCATGTCATCAAGAAGGGCCGGCACAGGAACAAGGAAGAAGTTTGGGAGGCCTATGGCAATGTGATAGTGCATAATGTACTGAAAGAAGAAACTATGGAGACGGATACTCTTTTCTGGGATCAGAGCAAAGAGGAAATCTATACCGACTGTTATGTGCAGATGTATTCTCCTGATGGGTATATGCAGGGCACAGGCATGCGCAGTGATGACCACGCCCGTAATGCCATACTTCACAACCCCTTCAATAGTTATGGAATTATGGACAGAGACACCACCGTGGTAAGGATAGATTCCGTGAATTTCATAGGACCCTTGCTCCGAAAGCGATAGAAATAGCGTCTCTTATGCTCTGATGTGTAGATTTTTAAGCGATAAATAAAATAAAATTAGTAAATTCGCAGTCCGTTTGATTATTAATAATTATAAGTACTAAGATATTATGGCGGTATTAGAAAAAATCCGTGTAAAATTCGGCTTGGCTATATCTATCATCATCGGCTTGGCCCTTTTGTCTTTCATTATCGATCCGGGCACCTTGGAAAGCGTTATGCATGGCATTTCCAGCAAGTATGATGTGGGTAGAATCGCCGGAAGGTCAATCCATTATACCGATT
>JAAZIW010000073.1 GCA_012800665.1 Rikenellaceae bacterium | reverse complement strand
TGATGCAATATATTTCGCCAAGCGCATGAAGTACTCGCTTTTTGTAATGAGCCAGCTTGTACTCGCCGGCCTGGCAATTATGACAGACGATTATGTGGAAAAGAATATGTAGTTTGATAGCAGCGGGCCTGCTCTTTTGTACCGCCGCCTTTGCTCAAGAGGGGGAATACCTTTCCTATACCCCATATTCCATTTTCGGGGTGGGAGACCTTTTTGGCGGTACTTCCTCTGCCTACAATGCCGGCATGGGCGGAGTGGGCGTTGCAAGCCGGAACCGCAGGTATCTTAATACTGTAAATCCGGCAGCCATTGCGGTCAGGGACTCATTGGCTTTCATGGTGGATTTTTCGCTTTTCAACAAAAACACCCTGTATTCGCAGGATTATAACGGAATAAAAAGAAACAGCGCCAACAATCTTACCAATATAGGCGGATTTGCCGTTTCGTTTCCTATATGGAACAAACTTGCCGGAGTGCTTGGATTAAGGCCTTACAGCAGCGTTGGATACAGTTTGACTTATAATCATGTGGATGCCGAAAACGGAGTGGTGGTATATCAGCATTCGGGCTTGGGAAGCCTTTATAATGCGTATGGGGGAGTGGCGATAGATTTGTGGAAAAGGTTTTCGATTGGAGCGGAAGCAGATTATATCTTCGGTAAGATAGAAAAGAATGCAGTACAGAATTTTTTGTCATCGGGCTATAATGAGGCGCAAAGCTATTATACTCTAATCCTCAATGCCTTTACGGGCAAGCTCGGACTTCAATACGAACAGCCTTTGAATAAGGAATTGCGCCTCGGCTTCGGCGCCACCTACGGCTTCGCCGCCAAAGTGCGCGGTTTTAACGAGGGCAAATTCTATTCTGCGGGAAGCGTGCAGAATATATCCCTGCCGTCTTCTTACGCCGACACTCTTGGAAATGATTCAGGGATAAGGCTTGCAGATGAATTGAATCTTGGTATTTCGCTCAATTATGCCGACAAATTCAGGGCGGAATTCAATTATAGCAGGTCCGATTGGAGAGATTCAGGTATGGATTATGCAAAGGGATTCAGTATCGGCGATGCCGAACAGCCCTTTGTAAACTCTGTAAAAGAAAGCTACAGGCTCGGTATGGAGTATGTTCCAAACCTTAATGATGTGCGTTATTATTACAGACGCATTGCTTATCGGGCCGGAGCCTACTACAATAATGAATATTATGCAGTAGCAGGCCAAAAGGTAAACACAGTCGGCATAACTTTCGGAATGACCCTTCCCGTATTCCGTTGGTACAACGGCTTGTCCATCACCTTGGACGCCGGAAGAAGGGGACCTTTCACAGGCAGTCTGGTACGCGAGAACTTTATAAAGTTCACGTTCGGAGTAAATCTCTTCGACATTTGGTTCCAGCAGCCCAGATATGATTAGGAACTTAAAAAACAATAACATTATGAAAAAAATCATAATCGCAATTTTAACCCTCTTGCTGGCCGTTTCAGGCAGCCTCTTTGCGCAGGGAAAGTATGGAAAAGACAGCGCAGAATGTCTTAAGTATTTATCTTATTACAGGGAATATTACAAGCAGAAAGCTTATGATGATGCTTTGCCCAATTGGCGCAAGGCCTATAAGTTATGCCCGCCTACGGCAAACCAGACTATGCTTATAGACGGCACTTCGCTTTTGCGCAGGCTCATTTCCGCAAATGCCAATAATCAGGTTTACAAAGAGGCCTTAATCGACTCTCTTTTAACCATCCATCGCGTACGCGCCCAGGCTTGGCCGAAAAACGCCGTTACCAGTTTCAACAACATGGGTCTGGATCTCGCAAACTATATAACAAACGATCCTGCCCGCCTCTATAAGGAATTCAACGAAATAATTGCAGCCAATAAGAGCCGCACCAGAGCCTCGCTGTTTCTTTTTAATCTTCAAGCGGCCATCGACCTCTACAATAACGGCACGCTTGGAGCAGAAGATGTCATTAATTGCTATCAGCGCAATCTTGCCTTCCTTGATGAAACAAAGCCGAAGAGCAGCTCCGATGCCGAACAGAACCAAAAAGTTCGCACCGACCTCGAAACCCTCTTCATAAGCAGCAAGATAGCCAGCTGCGATGACCTCATTCGTCTTTTCTCTCCCCGCTTTGAGGCCTCTCCCGAAGACCTCAATCTTGCGAAGAACATAGTAAAGATGATGTCCATAACCGAGGATTGCCAGAATAACGACCTTTATATTCAGGCCGCAACCAATATGTACAGGTTAGAGCCTAATTATAACTCTGCCTACTTCCTCTATAAATTGAACGCTGCCCGCAATAATTATGATGAGGCCGTTAAATATATGGAAGAAGCTATCGAATATGATGATTCCGATGCTATGACCGATGCAGAGTACAGCTACGAGCTTGCAACTTTCTGCTTTAAGAACGCCCGCTTTGCCAGAGCAAGCGCAGCAGCCCGCGCAGCGATGGATCTTGACCCCTCAATAGCCGGCAAGTGCTATTTCCTCATCGGTCAGGTTTGGGGCTTGATAAGTTGCGGCGGCGATGAGATTCAAACACGGGCGAACTTTTGGGTAGCAGTGGATAATCTGCGCAAGGCAGCCGCTGCTGATGAGGCACTTGCCGAAGAGGCAAACCGCCTGATTGCCCAGTATTCGCGCTATTATCCGCAAGCCGCAGAGGCCTTCATGTATAACCTCACCAATGGTCAGGCATATACTGTGAATTGCAGCGGCATGTCTGCGACCACTACGGTACGCACTCAAAATTAAAGTGAGCCGCAAAGGCAATATATTATTCAGGATAGCAGGCGCTTCGGCGCTTGCTGTCCTGTTTTTATCGTGCAGCGGCAAACTCCGTCAGGCCGAATCGCTGGACCTGTCCCAAACACCGATTCAAACGCTTGATCATATGTTTGCCGTACAAAGCAAGAACGGCTATGTGAGCATGCGCTTGGAGGCTCCGGTTATGGAGCGTTACGACAACGACACAATGACTTACGAGAGTTTCCCGAAAGGGCTTTCGCTTTATGGTTATACCGAGGAAGGGCTTCTGGAAACCATTATTGTGGCCGATAATGCCCGTCACGTTACCAAGAAGGGGCGGCACAGGAACAATGAAGAAGTTTGGGAGGCCTACGGCAATGTGATAGTGCATAATGTATTGAAAGAGGAAACTATGGAGACGGATACTCTTTTCTGGGATCAGAGCAAGGAGGAAATCTATACCGACTGCTATGTGCAGATGTATTCGCCTGATGGCTATATGCAGGGCATAGGCATGCGCAGTGATGACCACGCCCGGAATGCCATACTTCATAATCCCTTCAATAGTTACGGGATAATGGACAGAGACACCACCTTGGTCAGGATAGATTCCGTGAATTTCATAGGGCCTTTGCTCCGAAAGCGGTAGAAACAGCGCCTCTTAAGTCCTGATGTGTTGATTTTTAAGCGATAAATAAAATAAAATTAGTAAATTCGCAGTCCATTTGATTATTAATAATTATAAGTACTAAGATATTATGGCGGTATTAGAAAAAATCCGTGTAAAATTCGGCTTGGCGATATCCATCATCATCGGCTTGGCCCTTTTGTCTTTCATTATCGATCCGGGCACCTTGGAAAGCGTTATGCATGGCATTTCCAGCAAGTATGATGTGGGTAGAATCGCCGGAAGGTCAATCCATTATACCGATT
>JAAZIW010000072.1 GCA_012800665.1 Rikenellaceae bacterium | reverse complement strand
GTCTCGTCCTAAAAAAAGTTTACCAAAAAAGGTAAATTATTATGGATGCTAAATGCTATAGTCACGTCCTAAAAAAAGTTTACCAATATTGATGATAGTCGTCAATGAAAAATAACTTTTCCCAAAAATTTAAAGACGAATTGGTACATATAATAACAGATATAAATATCTTTGTCGCATAATAAATTGATTGAAATCAAATGAAAAAATTCTTTATTCTTATTGCGGCTGTAGTGTTTTCCTCTGCTTTAGCTAACGCACAAGACATCATCACAAAAAAAGACGGTCAGGATATCAAGGCGAAAGTCCTTGAGGTTACTTCTAACGAAATAAAATACAATTTATATGATGAGCCCAACAGCACCATCTATACGATAAAAAAGTCGGAGGTTCTTATGATAAGGCATGAGTCCGGTCATAATGAGGTATTTAACGAAAAATCCAAGTTGGAATTATATTATCCTTCAGACAGAGAGCCCGTTGAGGGTATTGTTGTCGGAATGAAGTATAATGAACTGAAACATATCTACGACCATAAATTATATAGATCAACACATGGAGACAGGTATAACCCGGCAATTGCAGGAGTTGTATCTTTCTTTATTCCTGGTTTAGGGCAAATGTTGTGTGATGAAGTCGGGCGTGGTTTTATGTTCCTTGGCGCCAACCTTGGCGGTTCTATTCTTACTATAGCTATGATTGCCTATGGGGCCGGATATGAATATGAAATGAGATATAATACATATGTTGGAATAGTTCTTTCCGCATTAACTATCAATGCGGGACTTGTAGCTTTGAATATATACAACATTGTTGATGCTATACGTGTTGCGAGAGTTAAAAACATGTATGAGCAGGATTTAATGAGGATGTATTCACTTGAGGCTAACCTCTTCCCGTCCGTAAACTATACCATGGTAGGCGGTACGGTCAAGCCGACAGTGGGCTTGACACTTTCATTGAAATTCTAGTACACCATCGGTATAAAACAATAATACCGCTTTAATCTATAAGCTTTTAAATATGCCCCGAAAGTCGGACAAACTTTTGGGGCACATTATTTTATAGTCAGCAGAATAATAGAGAAGTAAGTAGAAGCGGGACAGGAAAGGAAACTGAGATAAAAGGAGAGAGAGGTAAGTAGAAACAAGGCGGAAAAGAAAGCCAAGACAAAAATCAGGAGCAAAGACAGAGGGTATATGATATTTGAAAAAAAAGCGTATCTTTGCCACGTACTAAACCTATTGACATGAATCAAACTTTAGGACAGTACTGTGCGCAATACACTTTGCCTCAGGAAGTTAAAGCTAAGGGCATTTACCCTTATTACCGGCCCATCTCATCGGGACAAGACCCCGTAGTGCAGATGAACGGAAAATCAGTCCTCATGTTCGGATCCAATTCTTATCTGGGTTTATCCGACGATCCACGCTTGAAAGAAGCTGCTATAGAAGCAATTAAGAAATACGGCACCAGTTGTTCCGGTTCCCGTTTCCTAAACGGTACTCTTGACATTCATATCGAGTTGGAAGAAAAGCTCGCCAAACTCGTAGGCAAGGAAGAAGCTATAACCTTTAGCACCGGTTTTCAGGCCAATTTAGGTACCGTCAGTTGCCTCAGCTTCCGTAACTCTTTTGTCTTTCTGGATGCTCTCGACCACGCCTGCATCATAGACGGCGCTCGGCTCGGCTTCGGAAAGATATTCAAGTTCCCTCACAACAATATGAAGGGATTGGAGCAAAAGCTGCGTATGGTGCCTATAAAGGCCCCAAAACTGATTGCTGTTGATGGCATCTATTCGATGGAAGGAGATCTTGCACCTCTCGATGAGATTTGCAGGCTTGCGGAAAAATATAATGCCGCCATTCTTGTAGATGATGCCCACGCTTTCGGTGTGATAGGAGAAAACGGGCGCGGAACTGCAAGCCACTTCGGACTTACCGACAAAGTGGACCTGATTATGGGAACATTCAGCAAGAGCTTCGGCTCGCTGGGTGGCTTTATTGCAGGAAGCAGTAATGTGATGAATTATATAAAGCACAATGCCAGAAGCCTCATTTTCAGCGCCAGCATGCCCCCGGCAAATGTTGCGGCTGTATCCAAAGCCATTGACATAATGCTCTCTGAGCCCGAAAGAATAGAGAATCTATGGAAGCTTACCCGTCATGCGCACGAAGAATTCAGAAAGCGCGGCTTCGACATCGGGCGCACGGAATCTCCCATAATCCCGCTCTTTGTACGCGACACTGTAAAGGCCCTTACGGCCGTTAGGCTTGCACTGGACGCAGGCATATTCATAACTCCCGTTATCCCGCCCGCAGTGCCGCAAGACAGCGTAATCATTCGCTTCGCCCTCATGGCCACCCATAGTATGGAGCAGCTCGATGAGGCAATCGAAAAAATCACAAAGATTTTCCGTCAGCTGGAAATTATTGCGTAATAAGAGATGCTCTGAGCCGCCCGCTGATTTAAAAAGCAATGCGGTCCGAAAAAATACAACAATGGTTAAAAGTTCGGTATTGCACCGGACTTTTTCCTTTATATGGTCAGGGGTGTAGAGGGTGGATAGCAGCGGGCGTTGGGCAAGCTGCCGGCAACAAAATACCATATCATGAAGCGGGAAAGAGTGCTGCAAAGGCGTGTAGAGGCGGCGGTAATGTGGAGTGGCAGGCAGTAGCGAGGAAGCAGGTGTTGGGTGGCGGTAGCGAGGAAGCGGGTATTGGGCGATGGAAAGTGGTAGCAAAGCGGGAGGCGATTGGTAGAGGGAGTTTTTGGCGGTGGTAGAGGATATTAGAGGAGTGGAGTGCTTCATGATATGGCAAAAAAGGCCGAAAACGTCGTAGCCCACGTTTTTTTCTGTGGGGGTATGACGAAAAGAGCCGAAAACGTCATACCATGTAGCAAAAATGAGGTCTAAGGAGGCGGGCAGTTGCCTCTGAGAGGCCTGTCCATCCCCGGACTGGTATAGGAGAAGGGACCCGCCGGAGACAAGTGGTCACAGACCACGCAGGAAACGGTGGGAAGGGCCGGAGCGAACGAAGTAAGCGGAGTCCTCTCAGGGGCAAGCTGCCGGCAACAAAATACCATATCATGTGGCGAAAAAGTAGGCTACGAAGGCGTGGAGAGGCGGGAGCGATAAGATGGCAGTCGGTCAAACCATAAAACGAAAAAAATGTTACCTTTGTATGATATGGCAAAAATCCTGGAAGATACCCCGATGCTTAAACATTACTTCGCCGTCAAAGCGAAGAACCCTGAAGCTGTTTTGCTTTACAGGGTGGGGGACTTCTATGAAACCTACTCCGACGATGCCGTGCTGGCAAGCAAAGTGTTAGGCATCGTACTCACGCATCGCGCCAACGGCGAAAAAGGCAATGTCGCCATGGCAGGAGTGCCTCATCATGCCGTACACCAATACATTCCCAAACTTGTGCGGGCCGGATACAAGGTTGCCATCTGCGACCAGCTGGAAGACCCCAAGCTCGCTAAAAACAAACTGGTTAAACGCGGAATCACAGAAATACTCACCCCGGGCGTAGCCTTTTCCGAAGATATATTGGAGCAAAAGGAGCACAATTTCCTTTGCGGCCTCGACTTTGAGCAAGGCGTGGTAGGCGCAGCTTTTTTAGATGTCTCCACCGGAACTTTCCAGGTAGCCCAAGGCAGCAGCGAATATATCCACACATTGATTGATACTTTCGCCCCGAAAGAAATCGTGGTGAGACGCGATTTCGTAAAGGGCGTACGCGAAAAATTCGGTGATAATATATACATCAGCCCCTTGGATGAATGGGCGTTCGTTCATGAGGCGGCGGTGGAAAAACTATGCAAGCAATTCGGCGTCAAGAGCCTTAAAGGTTTCGGGGTGGATAATTTCGGATTGGCTGTCCGCGCCGCCGGAGCTCTGATTGTTTATTTGGAACAAACCGAGCATACAGGCCTCAAAAACATTTGCGGCATCTCGCGCATAGATGAAAGCAAATTTGTATGGATGGACCGTTTCACTTTCCGCAATTTGGAAATCTTCAACAGCAATGCAGGCAAAGACGGCGTATCCTTAGTGGAGGTGCTCGACCAAACTTCCTCCCCCATGGGCGCAAGGCTCCTGAGGCAATGGTTGGCGATGCCTATAATAGACAGAGCCGCCTTGAATGAGCGTTATGATATAGTAGAGTATTTTATCCACAATGAAGATATATTGGAGCAGTTGAGGGGCTTGATTAGCGAGGTTGGAGATTTGGAGAGGATTCTTTCGAGAGCCGCCACCGGCAGAATAATCCCAAGGGAGATGGTGCAGCTCGGACGCTCGCTAAGGCAGATGCAACCGATAAAAGATTTATGCAGCGGAACAGAGGGGGCGGCAGGAGAAGTGGAAGAGGGCACAAAAG
>JAAZIW010000010.1 GCA_012800665.1 Rikenellaceae bacterium | reverse complement strand
TTGACCCCGACAAGATAGTTACCGTGCACAATGCTGTGGACTTCAGCGGAAGGGAGAATCTCAAAGTGGAAAGGGGAGTGAAAGACAAGGTGGTTACCTTCTTGGGCAGAATCACCTTCCAAAAAGGTCCCGAATACTTTATAGAGGCGGCCGCCAAAGTGCTTAAGCGCACCGACGGAGTCCGCTTCGTTATGGCGGGCAGCGGAGATATGATGAATCGTTGTATCCGTATGGCTGCGCGGCTTGGTATAAGCGACAGATTTCACTTTACCGGCTTCTTGCGCGGTGCGGATGTGCAGGCCATGTTTGCCCTGTCCGATGTGTATATAATGCCTTCGGTATCCGAGCCTTTCGGAATTTCGCCTCTCGAGGCCATGCGCACGGGAGTTCCTTCAATAATCTCTTATCAGAGCGGAGCTGCAGAGGTGCTTAAATATGCCCTTAAGGTGGACTTCTGGGATGTCGACGCCATGGCGGACGATATCTATGCCCTTCTAAAATACCCTGCTCTTTCCCGTTTTGCCGAAAAGCAAGGCTTCAAAGAGGTTAACGACCTCAAGTGGAATAATGCCACAGCCAAATTAAAAAAAGTTTACGAATCAGTTTTAAATAAATAAGCCATGAAAAAGAATATCTGTATATATTTCCAGGTTCATCAGCCTACGAGGCTCCGCCTCTACAGATTTTTCGATATAGGCAAGGACTCGCACTATTACGACGATTTCGGAAATAGAACCATACTGCGCAGAGTAGCCACCAAGTGCTATCTGCCCATGAATGAGCTCTTGCTGAAAGCCATAAAAGAAAACAAAGGCAAGTTCAAGGTGGCCTTTTCCATTACAGGTACTGTTTTGGAGCAGTTCGACCGCTATGCCCCGGAGGTAATCGACAGCTTTAAAGCCTTAGTGGATACCGGTTGTGTAGAGTTGCTTTGCGAAACCTACAGCCATAGTCTTGCAAGCCTTAAGAATGGTCTTGAGTTTCAGAATCAGGTAAACAAGCATAAGGAAACCATTAAAAAGCATTTCGGAGTGGAGCCTACGGTATTCCGCAACACCGAGCTTATATATTCCGATGCAATAGGCACCCAGCTTTACGAAATGGGTTTCAAGACCGTGCTTACCGAAGGAGCCAAGCATATAATGGGTTGGCGCAATCCTAATTTCGTATACAGCAATGTCAACAAACCCAAACAAAAGCTTTTGCTGCGCAACTATATTTTCAGCGATGACATAGCTTTCAGGTTTTCGAACCGTTCTTGGGAAGAGTGGCCTTTGACAAGCGAAAAGTTTGTACGTTGGCTGAGCGAAGCTGAAGGCGAAATCATAAATCTCTTTATGGACTACGAAACCTTTGGGGAGCACCAGCATGCTGATACCGGCATCTTCGACTTTATGGCCGCTCTTCCGAAAGCGGTCCTCAAAAGCGGAGAACTCTCTTTCGTAACCCCCAGCGAGGCCGCCAAAAAGCTGCAGCCCGTATCTGCATTGGAGGTTCCTGAAACCATTTCGTGGGCGGATGAGGAGAGGGATGTGAGCGCCTGGCTCGGCAATGAGCTACAGCAGGATGCTTTCAACAAGCTCTATGACCTTGTGGAGAAGCTCTCCATAATTGACGATCCTGTGCTATGGAAAGATTTCGGTCATCTGCAAGAAAGCGATCATTTTTATTATATGTGTACCAAGTTTTTTTCAGACGGGGATGTACACAAATATTTCAATCCCTATAATACCCCGTACGATGCATTTATTAACTACATGAATGTCCTCAGCGACTTCATAATCAGAGTAAACGAATCCTATGCGACAAAAAATTGAGGCCTGCTGTCCCAGCTGGTCTAGTGTGAGGGTCACGAGGCGTCTTCCCGATGCTCTCTCCGGCCTGGAAAGACTGTGCAAAAACCTTTGGTGGTGTTGGAACGATAACGCCAAGGCTCTTTTTAAATATATAGATCCCGA
>JAAZIW010000071.1 GCA_012800665.1 Rikenellaceae bacterium | reverse complement strand
TTTTGCGGCGAAGATCGGGGGTAAGCTCCTTTTCGGTCCGGCAGACAATTACATCAGGATGCACTCCGGACTGTTGAAGAGTCTGCACAGAGTGCTGCGTGGGCTTGGTTTTAAGCTCTTTGGCGGCAGCCAAATAGGGCACAAGCGTAAGATGGATACACATCAGGTCTTCCTCCGGCAGTTCCCACTGGAGCTGGCGGATAGCCTCAAGAAAAGGCTGGCTCTCCATATCGCCTACTGTCCCGCCCACCTCTGTGATAATGATGTCGTATTTACCGGTTTTACCGGTCAGCATCATACGGCGCTTTATTTCGTCGGTGATATGGGGTACAATCTGTACGGTTTTACCAAGATATGCGCCCTCGCGCTCTTTGGTTATTACCGTATTATACACCTTTCCTGTGGTAACATTGTTTTCCTTGCTCATGTACAAGCCTAAAAAGCGCTCATAATGCCCAAGGTCAAGGTCGGTTTCAGCCCCGTCCTCGGTTACATAACATTCACCATGCTCATAGGGATTAAGGGTGCCCGGGTCGATATTAAGATATGGGTCAAACTTTTGGATTGTGACGCTCAGGCCTCTTGCCTGCAGTAATTTTGCAAGAGATGCGGCTATTATGCCCTTTCCGAGAGAAGAAGCCACGCCACCGGTAACGAATACATATTTGGTGCTCATGGGGTACAAATATACCTATTTTAAATGAAATTTGTTATATTTGTGGATACTAAACACCCTAATCCATGAAAGAATTGCATCCTGAGATGGCTGTAGACATAGAAAAAGCGATTGCGGCCAAATTCCCGAATAAAAAAATCCCTAAGTGTTTCATCAATTTCATGAAGCGTTTCATCCATCAGGATTATATGAACGACTTCTTGGTAAGAGGCTATAAAGGCGTGGAATTCTGCCACGAAGCCATGAAGTATTTAGACATTGAAGCAGATGTGAAAGGCGTGGACAGAGTAAAAGTTCCTGAAGGAGCAAAAATAACTTTTGCATGCAACCATCCTCTCGGCGGAGCAGACGGCATTATCATAGTAAGCACAATAGGCAAGTATTTCGGGAAGGAAAGCCGCCTGTTGGTTAACGACTTTCTTATGAATATCAAAGCCATAAGGCATTTGAGCATACCTGTAAGCAAAACGGGAGGATTACAAGTAAGAAACCTTCCGCAATTAATAGAAGAAATTTATAACTCGAACGACCCGGTAATGATCTTCCCCTCAGGTATCTGCTCCCGCAGAATCAAGGGAAAAGTCCAAGATGTGCCATGGAGCAAGAACTTTATAAAAATGAGCCGCAAAACCAATCGCTGGGTTGTGCCTGTACACTTCATCGGGCAGAACAGCAAACGTTTCTATAATGTAGCGGCGCTCTGCCACCGGCTTAAACTCAAATTCAATTTCGCAATGCTGCTTTTGCCGGATGAACTTTATCGCGCCCGTCACAGCAGATACAAATTGGTTTTTGGCGAGCCCATGGCTCCCGACACCTTCGATAAAAGCAAGACCGACCTGGAATGGGCGGCTTATGTAAGAGAAAAAGTTTATGAACTCGAGTAAAATGGAAAAGATAATCGATCCTGTAGATTTAAAACTTCTTAAGGCTGAACTTACGCCCGGAAAGAAGCTTCGCAACACCAACAAAGGCGGCAACGAAATCTATATTATAGATGCGCACGATTCTCCTAATCTCATGCGCGAAATCGGTCGTCTGCGCGAAGAAAGCTTTCGTGCCGCAGGAGGAGGTACCGGACTGAGCGTAGATATAGATGAGTTCGATACCATGGAGGTGCCTTACAAACAGATAGTGGTGTGGGACCCCGATGCTGAGGCTGTGCTTGGCGGCTACCGCTATATGATGGGAAAGGATGTAAGTTTTGATGAAAAGGGACAGCTGATGCTTGCCACCTCCCATATGTTCCGCTTCAGCAAAACCTTTATAAAAGAATATCTCCCCCATGTAATGGAACTTGGACGCAGTTTCGTGGCTCCCGAATACCAAAGTTCAAAAGCCGGAGCTAAAGCCCTCTTTTCGTTGGATAATCTCTGGGACGGCATAGCTACCATAGCCACCGAATATCCGCGCATCATCTACTTCTTCGGCAAAATGACCATGTATCCCGAATATGACAGAGTATCGCGCGACCTGATTCTTCACTTTCTTTGGAAGCATTTCCCCGATCCCGATGAATTGGTACGCCCGCTCAAGCCTTTGATGCCGGAAACAGATCCCCGTCTTATGGATTTGATTCTCAAAGACAGCGATTTCAAGCAGGATTACCGCAACCTCAAAGAAGCAGTCCGCCGTTTGGGAACACATATTCCCCCGTTGGTAAATTCCTATATGAACATATCTCCTTCCATGAAAATGCTGGGAACCGCCATCAACGAGGAATTCTCCGGCGTTGAGGAAACAGGCATACTGGTTTGTTACAACGAAATGTATCCCGAAAAACGCGACCGTCATACCAATTCTTTCTGGGGAGAATGGATAGAAAAGGTGTATGACCGATTCCCGCGACTCGCAGGCAATGATTCTGTAGCGGAACGTCTTGTTGAAAGACGCCAGGAAAAGCGGAACAGGATTTTCGAACGCTTCCTCAGCAAAAAGGGCAGAAAAAAAGGAAAAAAATAAAAGGTGGAACCGTAAGCCGGTTTCTGTTTTAATCTGTCATTTATCTTCGCAACCTACCCCCCTGCAAGGACGGGCAGCCCTTATAAGCAGGTATATTTGGTCTTGCAGGCCTCGGTGCCATACCCTCGCGGC
>JAAZIW010000070.1 GCA_012800665.1 Rikenellaceae bacterium | reverse complement strand
TGAAGGATTTTTCGAGTCTTTCCTGTAAATTTTCGAACATATTGCTTGCAAAATTAGAAAAAAAACACGATTAATGAGAATAATTCATTAAAACCTTATAATTGATAACATTATGAAGAAACTGATTACCAAACTTGTAAGGCATTTGAGTAAAGTGCTTGTGCGTTTCGAAAAATCGGACAATACAGTCTTCATGAAGACAGCGGTAGAGCGTGTGAATAAATGGATGGAAGACAAAGGCTATTGTGTTTCTGACCTTTCCATGTCCAAACTTTGCAATATGTTAGGTATTTCGAAGTATGAGCTTTCGTGGGTATGCAAGTCAGTGTACGGAGAAAATTTTCTGACACTTAGAAAACGCATGCGCATTCTTGAGGCCCAAAAGCTGCTTGTTGAAAATCCCGATACTCCTTTTGTCTATATCGGAGAAAGGGTTGGGATTCCCGACAGGACCAATTTCCGCAGGCAATTTTTCGAAATTACGGGACAGACTCCGGGCGAATACAGGAAAAGCCATAACCGCTAACGCACAATTTGCAATTTATTGCTATATTTGTGCGGTTTTATGAGCCAGTCCAGCTATATTATTCTACTTTTCGTAGATCTGTTTCTTACTGTGAGTATATCTTTTATTTGCAGTATTTGTGAGGCAGTACTGATGTCAACCCCTATTTCATACATATCTGTCAGGGAAAATGATGGATACAAGCCGGCTCTTAAATTCAAGAAATTCAAAAGTGAAATAGAGCGCCCGATTGCAGCTATTCTGGCCATGAACACTATTGCAAATACATTCGGCGCTTCAATGGTGGGCGTACTTGCATCAAAGGTTTGGTCTGCCGGAGTGGGTTGGGTCTCGGCCATTTTAACGCTAATTATACTCATCTGTTCCGAAATAATCCCCAAAACCATAGGTGCGGCGCGGTATAAATCTCTTATGGGCTTCGCCACCAGAGCTATCAGTGTGCTGATGGTGATAATGTGGCCCTTTGTGGAACTGATACGCTTTGTTCAAAAGTCCTTCATCAAAGAAAGCGATGAGCCGGTAAGTAGGGAGGAAGTTAGCGCCATAGCCAATGTGGGGGAAGAGAAGGGAGTGATAGACCACGGCGAGAACAAGGTTATTCAGAATATCATAAGACTCGACAATATAAAGGCCTATGATGCAATGACACCGCGCGTGGTATGCTCGGTGGCTCCGGAAAGCATGACGCTTAAGGAATACTTCGACAACGAGGAATTCGAGCATCATTCCCGTATCCCGGTATATGCCGAAAGTCCGGAATATATTACAGGCTACATACTTAAGGACGATGCCTTGGAAGACCTCGCTGAGGATAAATTCGATAAAACTCTCGGAGAATTAAAACGGGAAATCTCTTATTTCAACGAGGAAACAAGTCTCGATGAGATATGGGAAAAACTTCTCAAGTCAAAGGATCATATAGCCCTGATTATAGATGATTACGGCTCTTTTCAGGGCATTCTTACCCTCGAAGACATTATAGAAACTGTTTTCGGATTGGAGATTATGGACGAGATGGATGAGGTGCCGGATATGCAGCAGTATGCAAAAGAGCGCTGGCAGAAACGGCAAAAGCGCTACCAAAAGGTGAAATTGCCCGATTGATTTCCTTCCGCTACTCTACTTTTCCAGTTTCCATTGATTATAGTTTTTGCCGTCAACTCCGTAGGTCTTGACATCAATGCCGTCTGCTGTGATTAGAACATCCATTCTTTCGTTGTGGCGGTTGACCAGGACAGGATAGTCTTTGCCGTCTTGCCCGGCTTCGCTGCAAATCCATTTATGGTGGTGACCGCTCAGCATCAGATCTATTCCCGCCTCCTCTAAAATCGGCGCCCAATGCTCGGTAATCCAATATTGCGAGTACCAGCTGTTTTTATATTTGATTGTAGGGACGTGAATAACACATATCTTGATAGGAGCAGAAGCGAAAGAAGGCTCTTTTACTGCATTTGCCAACCATTCAGTTTGCTTTCGGCGATAGGAATCATAATCTGCAGTACCTGCATACTCGTGATTGTTGTCCGGTTTGTCCTCTCCCGCATCAAGTACTACAAATGCAGCCGGTCCCTGCCGGAAAGTATACCAGAATTGCCCCGTAGGAGTAGGAAACAATTCATATACCTTGTTGAAATCTCTTCCTCTGCATTCATGGTTGCCGCGGGCATATATTATGGGAAGCTGTTCTGCTTGTACAGCGATGGGCGCAATGGTATGTTTCACAAGTGTGTCGATATTTTGTACATATGAGACTATATCCCCGTTGAGCAGAATAAAATCAGTTTTCTCTGTGTCAATCCCTGAAGCCAAAGAAGTATAGCGTGCATCATTGGAATGAATGTCATTGAGCATCGAAAAGCGGCAGGTGTCAGCAGAAACATTGAGTGTCCTTACGGAAGGTGTTCGTTTACCGGAAGTTATTTTCCTTATGCAACCGAATACCGGTCGATAGGGATTTGAGTCATCTGTTATTGTCTTGCCTACAATACGGTAGTAATAGCGTGTGCCGGGAGAGAGGGAATCAATCCGGACACAATGATAGCGACCGATGACGCGGCGCCCATGTTTGGTTTCATAATAGCGGCGGCGAACTTTGGTCTCAAAATTACTCCCATCATCCGGAACTATCTCCACATAATCCAGCGAAGGCTTTTCAGTTACCCATATAATTGTAAATCCGTGTTCGCTGATGTTATGTACCCATGGGCCGTACAGGAGATTGGAAGCATTAAGCGCAAATGGCGCTATAATAAAGAGAGATAATAATATAAGGATGCGGAAGTTTTTCATGCACAAAGATATCCAAAATTTTCAATATCTGACTATTATATTCTTTCCATTGTTCAGAGCCGGGGGGCAGGATTTTTCAAATAATGAATAAGCGTAATAGTAAATTATAGAAAAATTTACTATGTTTGCATAGTTGTTACTACAAGGCGCTATGCTGGAGGATATACAAGACAAAATTACAAGATTGATAGCCCTCTACGAAGGCGAAAGGCAACGGGCGGAGACCCTTTCCAAAGAACTTTCAGAAAGCAGAAACACCTTGCAGGAGCAGCAAAGACAGATTGCTGAACTTAAAAAAAAGATAGAATACCTGCAGTTGCAAAATGCCTTTGCGTCAGGAGGCCTTCCGGAAGCCAAAATCCGGATAGATTCTTTGGTAAAGGAGATTGACAAATGCATAGCCCTGTTGGAGAAAGATTAGCATGGAAGGACAGAGCATAACCCTTAAGATTGCCGGAAAGGAATATTCCCTAAAGGCACAAAGTCCCGAGGACGAGCAGTTGATGCGCCTTGCGGCCGGGGATGTGAATTCTATGCTGTCATATTACAATGCCAATTATCCCAACCAAGAGGATATGGATAAACTTGCATTCGTAACCTTGACTCAGGCTATGAGCAAAATAAGGGAACAACGCTCGGCGGCCAAGCTTGCCAGCGAGCTTGATGCCCTTGACGATAAACTCGGGGCTTATCTTGCAGGAATTGAAAAGAACCGTTAGTCCGTCCCAGCGAAACAAACAAGTTCCACGGAACCGGGCGAACTCGACGAGACTATGGCAGGCCCTTTAGTGGGAAACCAGAAACTCGGCGGAACCCAAATCTTTCAGAAATTATTTTCTGCTTAGGGACTAACGGTTTATTATAAGACAGCATCTGCGATAATTTGCAGTTGCTGTCTTTTTTATTTGTTTAATGTTTAAAGTAGAACTATTAACTATATATTAGCTTATGTATTACGTTTTAGCGGCAATCGGCGGGGCAGTCCTCGCACTTGCCATTTACATATTAATCAGGCATCTGACCCTAAAAGGCAGAGCCGATGCAATAATTGAAACAGCAAAACTCGAAGGAGAAAAAGTAAAACAACAAAAGATACTTCAAGCAAAAGAGAGGTTCATCAGGCTGAAGAGCGAACACGAAAGCTATATTTCAGAAAAGAATGCCAAAATGCAGGAACAGGAAAACAAGCTTCGTCAGCGGGAGAGCCAATTGAGCCAGCAGGCCGCGGACCTTGGCCGCAAACAGCATGAACTTGAAGGGAGCGAGGCCAGATTAAATGCCCGTATCGAGGCCATAGGCCGTAAAGAAGCCGAATGCGACAGGCTTGCAGCCCAAATGAACAAACAGTTGGAAACAGTTGCAGGCATGAGCGTTCAAGAGGCTCGTAATCTGCTGATGGATAATATGAAGGCGGAGGCGCGCAGTGAGGCGCAGGCCTATATCAACGATACCATCGATGAGGCCCGTTTAAGCGCAGCCAAAGAAGCCAAGCGCATAGTAATAAACACTATACAGCGTACTGCCAGCGAAACGGCCATAGAGAATGCCGTGACAACCTTCCCTATAGAGAATGCAGAAATCAAGGGTCGGATAATAGGCCGCGAGGGTCGCAATATACGTGCTCTCGAAGCTTCCACCGGTGTGGAAATAGTGGTGGATGATACTCCTGATGCCATACTGATAAGCGGTTTCGACCCCGTTCGCCGTGAGGTGGCTCGCTTAGCCTTGCATCAGTTAGTGATTGACGGCCGTATACATCCTGCGCGTATCGAGGAAATTGTTGCCAAAGTGAGCGCCCAACTTGAGGATGAAATACTGGAAACCGGCAAGCGCACTTGCATAGACCTCGGCATACATGGTATGAGCGTAGAGCTTGTAAAACTAATAGGCCGCATGAAGTATCGTTCTTCTTATGGTCAGAATCTGCTTCAACACAGCCGTGAGGTGGCAAATATAGCAGCAATAATGGCCTCGGAACTCGGACTTAATGCCAAAGTCGCTAAGCGCGCAGGTCTTTTGCACGACATAGGCAAGGTGTCCGATGCCGACTCCGAGCTTCCGCATGCTTTATTGGGCGCCAAGTTGGCTGAGCAATATAAAGAACGCCCCGAAATAGTGAATGCCGTGGGAGCTCACCACGAAGAAATGGAGATGACTACCCTTATCGCACCTATCGTGATGGTGGCGGATGCCATTTCCGGAGCTCGTCCCGGGGCGCGCCGTGAGGTTATCGAAAGCTATATCAAGCGCCTCAAAGGCATGGAAGACCTTGCCGCTGCATACCCCGGAGTTACCAAGAGTTATGCCATTCAGGCAGGCCGCGAACTTCGGGTGATAGTCGGGGCAGAAGAGGTTAATGATGAGCAGGCCGTGCGTCTTTCCGCAGATATAGCCCAAAAGATTCAGGACGAAATGACCTATCCCGGTCAGGTGAAAATCACCGTAATCCGCGAGACCCGTTCCGTCGCCTATGCTAAATAACTAAGGCGTTTCTGCAATAGCGATTTTCGAAATAATCTTTTCGAAGAGTTCGGACATGCGGCGGGCGGCATTGTTGGCTTGTTCCACTACATCGTCGCCATCGTTGAGTATGCTTGCTTTGTTGCAGGTGTTGGAGATATTGGTTACCACCG
This sequence comes from Rikenellaceae bacterium, assembly GCA_012800665.1. Taxonomy (GTDB): domain Bacteria; phylum Bacteroidota; class Bacteroidia; order Bacteroidales; family UBA932; genus Cryptobacteroides. Next base: position 2,889 of record JAAZIW010000070.1, on the reverse strand, counting down.
ACATTCCGAAAACACGTATGCCGCAGTGCCTTGCCACGATTACCTCAGGAACGGTGCTCATGCCTAAAAGGTCTGCTCCGACGCTTTTATAAAAGCGTACTTCCGCAGGTGTTTCGTAGGTGGGGCCGGTGCTGCCGAAATAGATTCCCTTCTTTAATTCCAAGCCCATCTCATCTGCGGCCGAAAGGGCCAATTGTTGAAGTTCTTGGTCATAGGCGGAGGTCATATCGGGGAAGCGGGGACCGAATTCAGCCATATTGGGTCCTACCAAGGGGTTGGGCATCATGCTGATATGGTCGCTTATAATTACCAAATCCCCCACTTTATAGCTTGGATTGCAAGCGCCTGCTGCGTTGGATACGAATAAAAACTCAATTCCTAATCTTTTCATAACCCTTATGGCAATGGTTACGGTCTCCATCGGATAGCCCTCGTAATAATGGAAACGCCCTTGCATGGCTAATACCTGCTTGCCGCCTAAAATGCCGCTTATGAAATTCCCTTTATGGCCTATTGCCGTAGAAACGGGGAAGTTGGGAATCTCTTTATAGGGGATGACTGTCTGTTCTTTTATCTTGTCGGCCAAGCTCCCCAAGCCGCTGCCAAGAACAATGCCTATTTTGGGATTCCTATCGGATAATTTGCTTCTGATGTGTCGTGTCGCATTATCGATGCGTAGTATTCTATCGTCCATAAAACTAAAATTTAATCGATTATTATTTTACTTAGCGCCTTTCTGGCTTCGCGCAGAATCTCTTTTTCTCCGGGGATTTCCCTGCCGCGCATAACGAATTTGCCGTTGGCAATGACGGAGTCGATGCAGTCGGAATGAGCGGAATAAACAAGGTTAGCGAGAAAAGGTCCGGGCGAGAGGAAATATGTGGTATCGGTATCTACTATGGAAATGTCGGCAAGGGCTCCTTCAACCAATCTGCCGGAGTTGAGCCGCAGGGCCTTGGCGCCGTTTATGGTGGCCATATCCAGCAGTTCGTGCAGCGGCAGCGCTTTCGGGTCTTCCCGCCAGGCCTTTTGGAAGAGGGCGGAGGTTTTCATGGCTTCTAAAATATCCAAATTATTTGAAGATGCGCAACCGTCTGTGCCTATGCAGATATTGACTCCGGCATCCCTGAGTTCGTTATAAAGGAATTTATAGCCGGAAGAAAGTTTGGTGTTGGAGTTGATGTTGTGGATGCAATGCACACCGTATTCGGCCAGCAATTCTATATCGTGCTCGCTTAGCCAGAGGCAGTGGGCTGCAAGAAGATTGGGACCCAACACGCCTATGCTTTCAAGATATTCAACCGGGGTAAGGCCTCCGTGAGCCGCTTTGCAGTCTTCCACTTCCTTGCGAGTTTCGCTTAAGTGTATGTGCAGGGGCAAATCATGCTTGCGCGCAAAGTCGGCCGCCCAAATCATCATAGGCTCGCTTACCGAATAAATGGCGTGGAATGCAAGTCCGTAAATGGCTCCGTCTTTATTCCATATATCATAGGCCTCCTCATATTTTTGCTCACACTGCTCCATTTGACGCTTGGCTTCCTCGGGATCATTTTTGTCCATGATGTCGTAGCCTACGACCGGACGTATACCCATTTCAGCCGCCGCTTTCTGGCAGCTCTGGAAGAACCAGTATTGGTCGTTGAAGGTGGTGGTGCCCGTGCGTATCATTTCTATGCACGATACCTTTGCGGCATGATATACATATTCATGGTCGATATTGGCTTCGATTTTCCAGATTTTATCTATCCAGTCTTCGAACACCATATCTTCGCCTATTCCCCGCATAAGAGACATGCCGGCATGGGTATGCATATTGACGAAACCGGGAATTGCCACTTTGTCTGTGCAGTTCATGACTTCACAGTCTCCGGCTATATCCCAATCCACACACGAGCCTGCAGGGCGTATTCTGACAATCCTTCCCTTGTCTATGAACACGTCCTTGCGCTCATCTGCAATGGTTATGTCCTTTAAAAGGATGGAGGCCATGGTCTGTTAAAGGTCTTCGAACTTGCCTACGGAGAAAGATTTAGTCTCGTCAGAAGTCTCTTCGGCAGCCTCTTCGGATTCAGGGTCAGACTCTGAAATTTCCGGACGGGTTGGGATTTCTCCGCCGAAGCACTTTTGGGTAATGTACTCTATGGCCTCGCTTAGTCCATCCTTGAATTTGTCGAAGTCTTCCTTATAGAGGAAAATCTTGTGCTTGTCGAAGGTGAAAGAGCCATCCGGATTGTTGCGGCGCTTGCTCTCTGTAATGGTAAGGTAGAAGTCTTTACCGCCTTTGGTAGACTTTACGTCAAAGAAATATGTACGCTTTCCGGCTCTCACAGGTTTTGAGTACACATCCTCGGAGTCTCTTTGTTGAAATCTGGCCTGATCTCGATCATCACGATTGTACATAATATTTGTATTATTTTTGTTAATTACAGCATTTTCCGTATTCACGAATACTGAAAATTTGTCGTTATTTAGGCAAATATATGTTTTTTTTTGCGAGTAAATGCTATCTTTGTCTAAATTTTGGAAAAGAAAAATGCTTAACCGAAGAATTCTCCGAATCAAGGCATTCAAAGTAATTTATTCGCGCACGGAAAACGTCACTATGACATTGAAGGAGGGGGAAGCTCAGTTGGAACTTTCGTGCGAGGCCACTCGAGACCTTTATCTGTTTCTTCTCTCTATTGTAGAGGCTGTTACCCGAGAGGCGGAAAATCGCATAAATGCCGCAATGGGAAAGTTTAATCCAACTGAAGAAGAACTCAATCCCAATCTTAAATTCACTCGCAACCGCATAGCATCCATTCTTTCAAATGACCCTGACTTCCTTAAAATCGTAAAAAAGAAAAAACTTAGTTGGGAGCAATATGATGTGCTTTTGAGGCATCTCTA
>JAAZIW010000069.1 GCA_012800665.1 Rikenellaceae bacterium | reverse complement strand
GCGAAGAGCCAAGCTCCCGATTTTTGGGATGATCCTAAGTCAGCCGAAGCTTTTCTTAAGAAGATAAGCGGCATCAAGGCATGGGTAAGCGATTTCGATGCAGTCTGCGCCATTTCTGCCGATGTGGATGTGCTCTATGAGCTTGAGCCGGAGGGGGAAGATATTGAAAAGGCTTATGCAGAAGAGCTTGCAATGGTGGAGGACCTCGAGTTCAAGAATATGCTTGGGGAGGAGGGAGATAATTTAGGTGCGGTGCTTACCATAAATTCAGGAGCCGGAGGTACCGAATCCAACGATTGGAGTGCGATGCTTATGCGAATGTATCTGCGTTGGGGCGAACGCCGCTCTTATAAAACCACTGTTTCCGAGCTTACCGAGGGCGATGAAGCCGGCATAAAAAGCTGCACAATCCAGTTTGAGGGCGAGTATGCCTATGGCTGGCTCAAGGCCGAAAGCGGAGTGCACAGGCTCGTGCGCATCTCTCCGTTCAATGCACAGGGCAAGCGTCAGACAACCTTCTCCAGCGTGTTCATATATCCATTGGTGGATGACACCATCAACATAGAAATAAATCCCTCTGATTTGGAATGGGATACCTTCCGAAGCGGAGGCCATGGCGGGCAGAATGTAAATAAGGTGGAAACCGGCGTGCGCGTGAAGCATCTTCCTACCGGCATTACAATCGAAAATACCGAAACCCGCAGTCAGCAGGACAATAGGCAAAACGCCCTTCGCATTCTCAAGAGCCGCCTTTATGATATTGAGCTCAAGAAGCGTCAGGAAAAGCAGGCGAAGCTTGAGGGACAGAAAAAGAGGATAGAGTGGGGGAGCCAGATACGCTCTTATGTATTGCACCCCTATAAAATGGTGAAAGACCTGCGGACCGGAGTGGAAACCGCTGACACTCAGACAGTGTTGGATGGCGATATCGATGCTTTTATGAAATCTTTTTTGATGCAAAATTAATATGGTAGAATTCAGCTATGCCCCAATGTTCCAGCTTGGGGAAGACAAAACGGAATATTATAAAATTCCCGGTTCGGAAAAATATGTTACCACAGGTGATTTTGAAGGTCATAAAATCATTAAAATCGCTCCCGAGGCGCTTACTCTTGTGGCCCGGCAGAGTTTTCACGATTGCGAATTCATGCTGCGCCGCTCTCACAACGAGCAGGTGGCTCAAATCCTTAAAGACCCTGAGGCAAGCGAAAACGACAAATATGTAGCTTTGCAGTTTTTGCGCAATGCCGAAACTGCCGTAAAGGGCGTGCTCCCGTTCTGTCAGGATACCGGCACCGCTATAATTCATGGCGAAAAAGGGCAGCAGGTTTGGACGGGCTATGAAGACGAGGAGGCGCTCAGCCGAGGCGTGTTCGATGTTTTCACGCAGGAGAATCTGCGTTACAGCCAAAATGCGCCCCTCAATATGTATGATGAGGTGAACACCAAATGCAATCTTCCCGCCCAGATAGATATTGAGGCGGTTGAAGGGGATGAATATCGCTTTGTGATGGTGGCAAAGGGAGGGGGAAGCGCCAACAAAACCTACTTTTATCCCATGACAAAGGCCACTATTCAAAACGAAAGCACACTTCTGCCCTTCCTTGTGGATAAAATAAAGAGCTTGGGCACAGCGGCGTGTCCGCCTTATCATATCGCCTTTGTAATCGGCGGTACGAGTGCAGAAAAGAATCTGCAGACCGTAAAACTCGCCAGCATCAAATATTATGATGAGTTGCCGACTACGGGGGATGTGACCGGCCGTGCATTCAGAGATGTTGATTTGGAGCAAAAACTGCTTGAGGAGTCCTATAAGATAGGTCTGGGTGCTCAATTCGGCGGTAAATATTTAGCCCACGATGTACGCGTGGTGCGTCTGCCCCGCCACGGAGCCAGCTGCCCCATAGGCATGGGCGTAAGCTGCTCTGCCGACCGTAATATCAAGAGCAAGATAAATGCGGATGGGGTTTGGATAGAGAAGTTGGATTTCAATCCCTCTGAACTCATCCCCGAAGAATACCGCAGATGCGGAGAAGGCCCGAAGGGAATAGAAATCGACCTCGACAAGGGAATCGATTTCGTGCGCAGCGAACTCAGCAAATATCCCGTGAGTACCAGGGTAAACCTCAAGGGCTCTATAATTGTGGCAAGGGACATAGCCCACGCCAAGCTTAAGGAGCGTTTGGATGCAGGCGAAGAACTCCCGCAATATTTCAAGGACCATCCGATATTTTACGCAGGCCCCGCAAAAACCCCGGAAGGCTATCCTTGCGGCTCCATGGGTCCCACAACCGCCAGCCGTATGGACCCTTATGTGGATGAATTCCAATCACATGGGGCAAGTCTTGTGATGATAGCCAAGGGCAACCGCACCAAGGCGGTTACCGATGCATGCAAGAAGCACGGAGGCTTTTATTTGGGGACCATCGGCGGTGCGGCGGCCATTCTTTCACAAAACAGCATACGCAGTATAGAATGTGTGGAATATCCCGAACTCGGCATGGAGGCCATCTGGAAGATTACAGTAGAAGACTTCCCTGCATTCATTCTCGTAGACGATAAAGGTGGTGACTTCTTTGCGAAGCTCTAAGCCATGAAAAGGCCGGCGCGCATAATTGTCATTGTTTTCGCTTCCATAACAGCATTCTTTTTGCTCATTATGCTGGGCTTTCAGATATTCCTGAACTCCGGAAAGGCGCGCAAAATAGTGGATAATGTGGCGGTAAAGGCCATAGACGGGTCTTTTGTCTATTCCCGACTCCGTTTCGATGTTTTCGGGAGTTTCCCTTCAATAAGGGTCACAATCGATTCCGTTTCAATAACTTATCCCTGCGAGCGTTTTGCCGGTCGGGATGGTTCAGGGAGGGAATACCCGCTGCTTAATGCAGGGCGGGGTGACATTCGGGATACTCTTGCTGTCTTTGACCATTTTACCGCAGCAATAAACCCCTTGCATATGATAAGCAAGAGGTATCGTCTGCGCGATGCGAGTCTCAGCGGCTTAAAAGTATATGCCCATGCATATTCCGACAGCCTTGCGCTTTTTATGGAGCATCTGCGATTGCAATCTCCCGGGCTCAATGCCATAGACATTGATGCTTCGGCAAATGCGTTGTTCGCTAAGGAGGGAAAAGGCTCTTTGAGGGTTCCTATAAATTTGACGGCAAGCGCCTCCTATAGCAAAAGCGATGAAAAAAGAGAAATAGACCTCAGGCATTTCCTCTTGCAGATTTCGGATATACCAATAAAGGCAAGCGGCCTTTTGCAGATGCTTGGAGACAGCAATTATGTGAAAGCGAACCTGAATATTGATGACCATCTCATAGGAAAAAGCTTGGAGCTGCTTGCCGGCTCAGGCCTTGTTCCCTTGGCGGAAAAATTCAGCACTAATGCCAGAATAAGCTTGTCTGCAGAGGCGGATGGATATATTTCGAAGACAAAATTGCCTGAAATACATGCTAGCCTCAGTGTTCCGAAAAGCTCTGTGTTCTATAAGCCTACGAACATTAATGCCCGTTTCCGGATGAATATGGATGCCGGAATGAGTCCTGAAAAACTCCTCTGCGCAACAATAAATGTTATGGAGATTTCGGCGGAGGGAGCAAATATAGGATTGGTCTGCAAGGCGGAAGATATTTTAGGGAAAGACCCGTCCATTGCGGCTCATTTTAAAGGAGATGCCGACCTGGACGCCCTCAGGTGCTTTCTTTACGACAGCCTGCGCCTTTCCGGACTTGCTGATATAAAATTGGATGCCGTTACCAAGTTATCGGAGATAAAGGATTTTAATTTCAGAGAGGGAGCGGTGACAGGGGAGATAATTGTGCCGGCATTCTCCTTCGAAAAGCCCTACGACAGCCTGAGAACTAATTTTGACGGCTGTAAAATTTTGCTAAGCTCTCAAGGACAGGGCTTTAAGGCCGATATGGGTTTGGATTCCTTATCTTTTTCGAAAGGCTCCAATATGAGAGCGAGGACTAGGGGGGTGCTCTCCCAAGCCGAGATTACGCAAGTGTCTTTGAAAGGCAAAACGCTGTCAAAGATTTCGCTTGAAAGCAATAACTCCCGCGTCTACTTCCGCATTGGTGACCAGCGCATGGGCACTCGCGATTTGCATTTGACTGCATCCCTCCAAAAACGCGTCCGAGGCAATAGAGGACCCCGTCCCCGCGGAGGGCGCCCTGTTCTTACGGAAAGCGACTTTGTAGGAAAAGATATAAAGGTGGATTTGGGCCAGGATGTTGTTAACTTCCTGCGCGAATGGTCTCCTTCTGCCGGAATTACGGCAAAAAGCGGTTTCTATGCCAATCCGCGCCTCCCTCTAAGGAATCGCATTAAGGGTATCGACCTTCAGTATAACGATGACTCCTTCGACCTCAATAAACTTGAAATCACATCCGGAACATCCGACCTTTCGGTAAGCGGCAAAATCACCGACCTCAGACGTACACTGCTTGGCAGGGGCTTCCTTAGGGGGGATTTGAAGGTGGATTCCAAGCGCTTGAACCTCAATGAGTTCCTTTCCGCCCTAGAAGTAGGGAAGGATAATGTGTACAAGGCTGAGAGCGAGACGGATGAGAGCTTTGTTACCGACACCTTGGCAAACGCTCAATTTCGTGTGGACAGCACTATGAGCGTGATAGTGATTCCTGCAAATTTAGATACCAAAATTGCTTTGCATGCCGATAATTTGGATTACAGCGATATTGCGGTATCACCCTTTGATGCCCGAATCAATGTAGCCAAAAGATGTGTTCAGATTACCGACACAAAACTCAGCACCAATTTGGGGGATGTGGCTTTTGATGCATTCTATGCCACCCGAAGCAAGAAAGATATTCAAATAGGAGCGGACCTGCAATTGATGGATATGTCAGCGGCAGGCATAATACATATGCTCCCGACGGTGGACAAGATGATACCGGCTCTCAAAAGCTTCAAGGGGAATTTGGGATGCAGGGTTTCGTTCACCTCCCAGCTCGATACAATGATGAATGTGCTTGTTCCCACCTTGGACGGGCTCGTGCGGATTACGGGGAAAGAACTTGAGATTAAAGATGCCGGAGAGTTGCGTAAAATCACGCGTCTGCTCATGTTCAAAAACAAGAATATAGGTCGTATTGATGACCTTGCAATGGATGCCGTAGTAGAAAACAGCCAAGTGGAGATTTACCCGTTCATTCTTGGCGTAGACCGCTATAAGGTGGCCTTGATGGGGGTGCAGAACTTGGACAGGACAATGCACTACAATATTTCCATAATCAAGACTCCGATACTCCCTATGCGCTTCGGCATAAATATCCAAGGCTCGCTTGATGATTTCCGTTTCTCGATAGGCCGTTCCAAATACCATCGGGGAGAGGTGCCCGTTTTCAAGCAGGAGATTGATGATATTCAATACAATATAGGAGATGCCATCCGCAATGTCTTCGAAAGAGGCGTGGAAAATGCGCTTGCCAGCACAAGACAAAGCTATATGTATCTGCAAAAGCGCAAGAGGGAGCTCGGCTACGACAACAATCTGCCCAAGGACTTCCTCTCCAACCATGAGTATCAGCAACTGGAAGCCAAGGCCTTTGAGGAGGAAATGAAGGAGTATAATGCCAAAGTGGAGGCGGAAGTTGAGGCGATTCTATCTGAGAGTGCGAAAAATTAACGTATATTTGCAGTCGCTTCCGCTATTTACAATCCCTTTAAGCGGGTGTGTTGGAATTGGTAGACAAGCAGGACTTAGAATCCTGTGTCGAGAGACGTGAGGGTTCGAGTCCCT
>JAAZIW010000009.1 GCA_012800665.1 Rikenellaceae bacterium | reverse complement strand
TCCATGGCTGCAGGCGCAGGAAAAGCTTGTTGTCCAAATGCGTGACTATAAATGTGTCTGCGCTGGCTGTGGCGCTGTAATTATATGTATTATTGAATAATTCGTTCTGCAAGTCGCTGCCCGAAGTTGCATCCGCATAATTGCGGGTATATTTGCTCCATTCTCCGCTGTGCCCTATGAAGGCGGTGGTCACGTTGCGGTCGAGGGAGTCGGGTTTTTCCGCATCAAGCGTATCTTTCGGTGCCCCTATATTCTTCAAGAAATTAAAGGGGATGCGATATTGCTGGTTTATGAATCCGGTCCTTCGCTTGATGGTATTGGAGGCATTGTTCAGCACCACTGCAATCTCTCGCGCCTTCACCGTAGTGTCTCTTATCAAGGTATTATCCACAAGACCGCCGTTTTCCTCATGGGATATGGTGTTTGAGATAAAGCCTATGTGCGCAAGATATTTTTTACCGAGATAATTGCCCGCAAGGGCGAAGGTTTTGTTTTTGGTCTCCTCATTATCGAGCATTCCGCCGCCGCCCCAACGGTCGTAAAGAAGTTGGAAGTTTAATCCCGGGGTGATGTTCTGGGTGGTAAGGATATGGATATTGTCGCTTGCGATTTCGTCGGATGATGTGAAAAGAGTGCCCCAATAGGCAAGCTCGGTATATGGGGTTTTGGAATTATAGTGAGCTAAGGTTTCCTGGCCGAAAGTCCAGCTTTCGTAGGGGGAGTAGAAGTCCAAACCGCTGTGGCTCTGCCTGTTGAAGAAGTTGTAGCTTTGTACCGGAGAGCCTGCCACGCCAAGCCAGGAGGAATTCACATCCTGCCTTTGGAAGGCATAATCGTAGAAATAATGGTTGAATGTTGTATCCGGCACATAGACATCCATCTTTTGGAAGTCAGGGTCCAGTTTCCACGCTATTATGCGCTTGTAATACAAAGAGTCCGGCACAGCAAAGGTTTCCAAAATCCGCGGAGTGTTTTCGCGTATGCTGTCTTTTATCGCCTGTTTTTCCTCTTTCATGGTTTTAATGGAGTCCATTTCCGCCATTTTGCGTTTCATCAATTGCTCGTAATCATACTTTTTGCGCTCTTGTTTGCTCAGGCCGCTGTACCATTTTTCGAAAGCGAGTTTGGCGCGGTAGGCTGAGTCCACGCTGTAAAGAGAATCGAGTTTGAAGCGCTCGGCGGAGTCGCGTCTGGCGTTCAAGGTATCCAAATCCTTCCAATAATTCGCAATACTGAGTTTGAGGGAGTCGCTCACTATGCGGTGCGTCAGGGAATCGATTAAAGCGACATAATATTTATAGCGGAAGGGGTCTGTGTATTTTAAGGAATCGGGTACCTGTATGGTGTCCCGCGCACTTATGAAAAGAGTATCTTCCTCCTCGGTGGGGAGCGTGCCTTCGAGAGCCCTGATAAGGCTGTCGCTTAGGGCGATTTCCGCCAAATCGCCTTTACGCCCGAGTTTGTAGGCATCTTTCGGATAAGTTATGGTATCGTTAGCGGTAATCTCAAAGCTGAAACTGCTGTGTACGGGCTTCGATGTAAGCAGACTGCCTGCCAGGGTCATTCCGACCACAGCCGCAGGAAAAACAAAATTCTTCATCGCGCTCACAACTTGCAAAAGTACCTATTTTTTTTGATTTTATTCGTTTCCGTTCAGGGAAGGCTGCTAAAACTATATGGATGTCAATTTTCTTCCGAGCCGTAGTTACTTGACCGGCTGCCATTAGAGGCAATTCCCGTAAATATAGAAGAGCTGTTTTTGCATAGTTGCAGTGGACTAAGGCCGGACTTGTGAAAATATTAAGTAAATTTGCAGGGCTATGGCTAAGATATTCAAAGATATTTGGGATAAGAGCAAGGACGGCTCCAAAAAAGAGGAAAGGGGCTTTGTCCGCTTCCTGATTATTGCCACAGCTATATTTTTAGTGGTATTGTTGGTTAAGCGCGACAATGTTATCCGCTGGGTGCAGACCGCCTTTGAACTTCGCAGGCAAAAGCGCGAAATCGAATATTATCAAGAAGAAATCAAACGCTTGGACAGCGAAATCGAGGGGCTTTCCAATAATCGTGACAG
>JAAZIW010000068.1 GCA_012800665.1 Rikenellaceae bacterium | reverse complement strand
CTTGAATCATCATGGCAGGGTCGCTGCCGGCAGTTGTCAAGAATTCCTTGCTTGAAATGTGGGCGATTGCCGAGGTGAGCTCTTTTTTGTCAAGAGTACCATAGCCGATTACCACCACTTCATCCAGCTCCGAGCGGTCTTCAATCATACCGAAATTGATGAATGCATCGGAAGAGCCTGTTTGTTTTTCCTGCGTTTTGAAGCCAATGCATGATGCTTCAATAACCGAAAATGCAGGTACTTTTATCGAGAAAGTTCCGTCATTTCCGGCGGTTGTCCCGATTGTAGTTCCTTTTGCCACCAGGAAAGTTCCCGGCAAAGGAGCCCCTGTTGCCGCTTCTATAGCTTTTCCGGTGATTGTGATTTGCTGGGCTGCGGCTGTTAGTGAAAGCAAAGCCAAAAACAGCACAGCGCCTATCGCTTTGAATGATGAACTCATGGTTTAATTTTTGCTTAGTGTTTTAACAAAATTAACCAGCAGTCCTGTCCATTCAAATAGCATACAAATAAAATCCAATGTTTTATTAAAGGTAAAACATTGGAAATCAATAATGAAGCCTAAATTTACAGGCTATAAAATATAAACCATATATAATTATATGGTCCTTATTTTCGCAACATTTTTCTCAAAACTCTCGGGGTCGATGGCTTTCATGCGCATGCGTGACCTATAAGAATAGACTGTGGCTTTCGAGTATTTCAGAATGGATGCTATCCTGTCCGAATCTGTTATCCCCAACTTAATGAGGGCAAGTATTCTCAATTCTGTCGAAAGACTTCTTCCCTTATATGTGAATCGCGAATCGGCTTTCAAGAGTTTGTTTACGCTATCTATGAATGTTGGTACAATCTGAAGAAAAATGCTGTCGAATGTATTGAAAAAGCCGGTCCTTTGTTCCTCGACAAAAGTAAACGACCTGAGCTCCTTAAACACTCCGGCCTTGTCTCCCGCAAGAGCTTTTTTATTAAGCGCCTTCCGGTATGAGTCAAGCTGGTCTATTCTTGTTATGCATTCCAAGAGGAGATTGGAGATGAACACGTTTTTTATCGGGCTGGCCTCAGACAATTTCCTGTTTGCCTCATCCAAAGCCCTCTCCTGCCTTTTATTCTTGCGCAAGAATATAAAGGTAACCACAAGAAGAATGAAAATTGCGGCAATAAGGCAGCTTAACAATAAGACATGCGAATGCAGCCTTTGCTGATAGGCGGATTCCAACACGGGATATATCTGCGAGACCTGTATTTCCCTCAGTCTCGCATTGCAGAAGCGCGCATCCGCAAGGCATTGCATAATGTATTTGTGCGCCCTGTGGATGTCGCCTTCCTCGTAAAGTATTTCGGCAAGGCGCCTGAGCGACAGATATTCTTTTACTGCACATTGAATGTCGGAGATAGAAGAGGCAATCAAATACCGTTTTTCTTCTTCCCTCATTCCTATTCTTTTATAATAGCGCGAGATTACATAAGCGGTGGGGCCGATAGACCTGTCCGTTGGCAGCATTTTGTTGTATGTATCCAGCAGAAGGTTCAGGGCCTGTTCTGTTTTTCCTTCTGCAAAGAGCAAAGCCGAGCTTATATAATAGTTTCCGGGGCTTACTATGCTTATGGAATCCTTGTATGCAAATTCCTTTTGCTGATAGGCCTGTTTTTGGCGGGGATTCAAGGCGTAATCGGAAAGCGCCTCATAAAGAGCATTGAATTTATAATAATAAGATTCGAGCAGATTATCCGGCACCGATGCTCGGGGAATATCCTCAAGCAACTCCTTGGCATCTACATACATACCCTCCTGAATATACTCTTCTATTACATTGAGACGGGCCAAAAGTTTTTTATATGGGTCGTCCATGCCTTCGGCAAGCTGCTGCATGGCAAAGGAATAGGCCAATGCAGAATCCACTTGATAGAAAGAGTATTCGTTGAAGAGGTCGGCGTAGCCCCAAAAAAGAGAGTCAGTGTCGGCAGTCTTCTCCAAGGCCTTCTTCTTTGAGGCTATCCTATTCTCCCGAACAGCCTGATACTCGGATGAAGACTCTATGGCTCTATCCAAATCCTGTATTGTAGGGCGGTATTTTTTGTGATCCGGCCCTGATGCATAAAGGTTTAGAGCCGCCAAGAAGAGTATGCCCGTCAAGAATCTCTTCATCACTCTTGGTTTACTCTTTAACCCACACCTGTCTCTGGAAGGCTTCTTCCAGCGAAAGCATGGTTTCGGTGGACTGGATGTTGGGGATGTTCTGAATGCTGTTTACAAGCACCTCCATCAAATGGTTATTGTCTTTGCAATAAATTTTAATCAGCAGCGAATATTTGCCTGTAATAAAGTGGCATTCCACCACCTCGGGAATCTGCTTTAGGGCGAGAATAACCTCTTGCAGTTTTGTGGACTCGGTCACCACTATGTTGATGAATGCACATACGGTCAGCCCGAGAGCAGACGGTTTCACAAGCAGTCGTGAGCCGGTGATTACAGCGTTTTTCTGAAGCTTGTGAACCCTTTGGTGTATGGCGGCACCTGAAACTCCGCATGCTCTTGCTATTTCCAAATAAGGCATGCGTGCATCTTTTGCAAGGAAGTGAAGTATCTTCCTGTCAATGTCATCTATCTGATATTTCATGACTTTTTAGTATAACGTTTATTGAACTTATTCTTTTTTGAAGTCGGCTTGGATTCCTCTATTATCTTTTTACATGCTTCCTCGCCAAGGGAGGCGGCATCTGTGCCTTTCGGTATGCGGTAATTGTTTCCCGCATGTTTAATGTAAGGCCCGTAACGCCCGTTTATTACTTGTATATCGGAATCTTTATATTCAAGCAAAACAGCTCCTGCAGCGGGTTTTGAATTCTGCTCCTCGATGAGTGCGCCGCATTCCTCAATGGTGATTTTCAAAGGGTCCTTGCTTTTAGGGAGCGAGTAATTCTTGTCGTTCCATTTGAGGTAAGGGCCGAATCTCCCCCTTGTCGCCACCACATCAAAGCCATTCCATTTCCCAACTGTGCGCGGAAGTTCAAAAAGCTTGAGGGCTTCTGCAAGGGTGATGGTTTCGATGAGCTGGCCTGCCAGAAGGCTGGCATATTGCTTGTCATCTCCGCTGCCCTTTTGTACGAACGCTCCATATTTGCCATAGCGGGCCACAACGGGCTCTCCTGTAGCCGGGTCGTTTCCCAACTCCCTTTCCACATGGTTAAACTTTCCGTCGTTGAGGTCTTCCTCCACTTCTTTATGAAATGGTCCGTAGAAAGCGGCTATAACCTTGTTCCACTCCTTGTCGCCTTCTGCTATCTGGTCGAAATCCTTTTCTACATCCGCCGTAAAATTATAATCCAGAATGCGAGGGAAATTCTCCACAAGATAATCGGTCACTTGCATACCCACCTCTTGCGGCAGAAGTTTACCGCGCTCTTCACCTATCACCTCCGTTTTTTCCGACTCTGTTATTTTGCCCCCTTTCAGACTAAGATTGGTCACTTGCACCTTCTTTCCCTCTTTATTCCCGCGTACTAAGTAGCCCCTGCCGGTAGTGAGGGTAGAGATTGTAGGTGCATAAGTGCTCGGACGGCCGATTCCGAGTTCTTCCAATTTTTTAACCAATGTGGCTTCGGAATAGCGGAAAGGCGGCCTGGTGAATTTGCATTCAGCCTTGATTTCATTGCAAAGCGGCTGTTCGCCCGCTTTTATTTCGGGGAGGATGGTGGAATCTTCTTCCTCTGCAGCATCGTCCGTACCCTCTGAATAAAGTTTGAGGAAGCCGTCAAAGAGCACCCTTGTGCCGTTGATTATGAATTTTTCGGGGCGATTGTCTATATCTATTACAACCTCGGTGTTTTCGACTTTCGCCTCGGCCATCTGCGATGCCACCGTTCTTTTCCAAATCAGGTTGTAGAGTTTTTGCTCTTGTGCGCTGCCCTCGATTTGAGTATTTTCTATAAAGGTCGGGCGGATGGCTTCGTGGGCCTCCTGCGCACCTTTGCTATGTGTTTTATATTGGCGGGGATGAGAATATTCAGGACCGAATTCTTCGGTGATGTATTTTTTGGAGGTATTGAGCGCAAGACTCGAAAGATTGGTGGAGTCGGTACGCATATAGGTGATAAGACCTTTTTCGTAAAGCGCCTGAGCCACCCTCATTGTAACGCTTACGGGTAGATGCAGCTTTCGCGAGGCTTCCTGCTGGAGGGTGGATGTGGTGAACGGGGCGGCGGGCCAGCGCTGAGCTTCTTTCTTCTCCACCTTTTCTACCTTATATACCGACGCCTTATTGTCTTCGAGGAACTTGCGTGCCTCATCCTCATCTTCAAAATTCTTATTCAGCTTGCCCTTGATGCTGTTTTTGCCTCCTATCCGGAAATCTCCCTCGCATTTATAATATTTTTCAGGCACAAATGCTATAATCTTCCTTTCCCTATCCACCACAAGCCTGAGCGCAACGCTTTGCACCCGCCCTGCCGACAGACCGCGGTTGATTTTTCTCCAAAGGACGGGGGAGAGCTCGAAGCCTACCAGGCGGTCCAATACGCGGCGTGCCTGCTGGGCGTTTACAAGGTTCATGTCTATGTCACGCGGATTCTTGATGGCGCCAAGAATAGCGTCTTTGGTGATTTCGTGGAAGACTATTCTGCGTATTTTTTCCTTTGGAATTTCAAGTACATCCGCAAGATGCCACGAGATGGCTTCTCCTTCGCGGTCCTCATCGGATGCGAGCAAAACCAACTCGGCTTTATCTGCAAGTTTTTTCAACTCCGCCACCACCCTCTTCTTTTCATCAGGAATTACATATTCCGGCTTGAATCCATTCTCTACATCTATACTAAGCTGCTTTTCATGAAGGTCGCGGATATGTCCGTAACAAGATTTCACGGTGTATTCTTCTCCAAGAAAACGCTGTATGGTTTTTGCCTTTGCAGGCGACTCTACTATTACAAGCTTGCTGCTCTTATCTTTCATACCTCTTATTATATATAATTTTATCCTGTTTGCAAAAGTAGTGAAAAAAATGTTACTTTTGTAGATACTTAAGCTTAGACATGACTAATAAAACTCGTAAAAACATAATAAAGTGGTTTTGGATAATCCTCGCCACCCCCTTTGCGCTCCTTTTTATAATGCTGCTCTTAGTATGGATGTTCGCCAAAATCCCTTCTTTCGAAGAACTTGAGCGTCCCGAAAGCAAACTCGCAACGCAGATACTTTCCGATGACGGACAATTGCTCACCACTTTCCATATCGAAAACCGTACTTTCGTAAGCTATGAGGAGCTGTCCCCTTATCTCGTGCATGCCGCTGTAGCCACTGAGGACGCCCGTTTTTACAGGCATTCCGGCATCGACACAAAAGGCCTTGCACGCGTCTTCTTCAAGACTCTGCTGATGAGGGATTCCTCTCAGGGCGGCGGTTCCACCATAACCCAGCAATTGGCAAAAAGCCTTTATCCCAGAAGAGAAATCAAGAGCAAGTTTCCGGGTTGGAAACAGACCGTAATGGTTTGGACCAAGTTAAAAGAGTGGATAACAGCTGTGAAGTTGGAGAGAAACTATACCAAGGATGAGATTGTGAACATGTATCTCAATTCTGTTTTCTTCGGCAGCAGCGCCTACGGCATCCGTGCGGCAAGTGAGACCTTCTTTGCCAAACTTCCCTCCGAAGTTACGGTGGAAGAGGCGGCCACTCTAATCGGAATGGTGAACAAGCCCACCCGCTACAATCCCGCCCTCAATCCCGACAAAGCCCTGAACCGCAGGAACTTTGTGCTGAGGCGCATGACTCAGAATTCTTATAAAAACAAGGGCTTTCATCTCCCCAAAAAGCAGTTGGATTCTCTTCAGGCCCTTCCCATCACCCTGCAGTATCAGGTACAGGACCATCATGCCGGCCTCGCCCCCTATTTCAGGGACCGCCTTCGCCGTGACATGAGCGCCAGGAAGCCGGTGCGCAGCAATTACCAATATATAGAGGACTATCTCTATGACCAACAGCGTTGGGAGCAGGACCAGATTTACGGCTGGCTCATCAAAAACAAAAAGGCCAACGGAGAGCAATACGACCTCGACAAGGATGGTCTGAAAATTTATACTACGATAAATTATAAAATGCAGAAATATGCCGAAGAGGCGGTGGATGAATGGCTCGGAGGCAATCTGCAAAAGACCTTCAACCGCGAGCTCCGTTGGAAGAAATATCCGCCTTTCGCTGATGACACCGAGCCGGATGTGCGCGAGCGCCTTATGAGCAATGCCCGCAGGTGGAGCGACCGCTATCGCCTGCAAAAATCAGCCGGAGTGCCCGAGGCGGAGATTTTGGCTCAATTTCGCAAACCCGCCAAGATGAGGGTGTTCGCCTACAACAGCAAGGGATATGCCGATACCACCATGACTCCGGATGACAGCATTCGCTATTACAAGGGTATGCTCCGCTGCGGTTTTGTGGCGATGGAGCCGGTAACCGGCCATGTCAAGGCCTATGTCGGCGGACCCAATTACCGCTGGTTCAAATACGACAATGTTTCGCAGGGCAAACGCCAGGTGGGCTCTACCATAAAGCCCTTCCTCTATACTCTCGCAATGCAGGAGGGTATGAGCCCCTGCGACAAGACTGTTTGCGTGCCTCAGAGTTTTCTCGCCACCGACGGCACCGAATGGACACCCCGCTCCACCGACAAAGATGAATGGATAGGCAAGACGGTTACCCTCAAATGGGGTCTTACTCACTCTTCCAATAATATATCCGCGTATCTTATGAAGCAGTTCGGCCCTCATGCCATGGCCGAAATGATGCGTAAAATGGGCATTCACAGCCATATAGATGAGGTTTACTCCCTTTGCTTAGGACCTACCGATTTAAGCCCCTACGAAATGGTTGCGGCTTTCAACACCTTCCCCTCCAAGGGAGTTTATATAACTCCGATGTATGTTACCCGCATAGAAGATAAGGATGGAAATGTGCTCACCGAATTCACCAATACCAAACGCGAGGCCATAGGGGAGCGCACGGCTTATCTTATGGTCAACCTCATGTCGGGAGTGATAAATCATGGCACAGGCTATCGTCTTCGCGGCACTTACGGCCTCACCGGTGAGATTGCGGGTAAAACCGGCACCACCAACGACAACTCTGATGGCTGGTTCATAGGCTATACCCCCACCATTACCGCCGGAATTTGGGTGGGAGGCGAGGACAGGCAGATTCATTTCAACAGCCTTGCGCTCGGAAGCGGCGCGAATATGGCACTGCCGATTTGGGGGATTTGGATGAAGAAATGCCTGGCAGACGGCTCTGTGGGTATCAGTGCGGAAGACCGTTTTGTGGCGCCGGCGGGCATGACGCTCGACCTCAGTTGCACCGGTGATGAGCACGATGATGCCACCGAAACCATAGCAAGTCAAGAAGAATATTATTTCGAATAGATATGTATAAAACCATTGCAGTAATGT
>JAAZIW010000067.1 GCA_012800665.1 Rikenellaceae bacterium | reverse complement strand
ATGAACGCTTTCGACCAGGTGGATGTGCTTAACAAAGCCGCTCAAATCTACATCGCATCGCGCAATATGGGCTTCGAGCCGGATGGTATGTCCTCTAAGCAAATGCAGGAACTCTCCAACGTTTTCGGCCTGCCGAAATAGAAAGCCGGCGAAGTTTCGCTACTAAAATATTATGGCTTTAAACAACCGATAGGAACAACCCATATATCATCTTTCCTTTTATATGCGTAGGTTCCTATACCTGTTAAAACCATCATGAATGAAGGGTATTTCATCTTGTCGGTATTGATTTTGCCGGCTAACGAAGTCAGCGATTCAGCACCTTCATTTATCAATTTTTCGCCGCCAATTTTTATTTCAATAAGGCCGTAATTGCCGTTTCTCAAATGTATTACAGCGTCGCATTCAAGACCATTCTTTTCCCTGAAATGATACAATTGTCCATCCAAAGCATCAGCATAAACTCTTAAATCTCTTACGCACATTGTTTCGAAAAAAAGGCCCATTGTGTTGAGGTCCAAAATAAGATCTTCCGGTCCGGCTCCAATTGATGCAGTTGCTATTGAAGGGTCAACAAAGTAACGAGTATCGGATGTCCTGATGGCTGTTTTGGATCTGAGATTAGGATTCCATGCGGGCATATCTTCTATTACGAAAAGTTTTCTAAGCGCCATCAAATAAGAAGATATTGTATTTTCGTTCATTGATGATTCTGAATTCGATTTTAAATCTTCATAGATTGATGTGATTGGAGCCTGAGTTCCCTGAAATCTGGCATAACTTCTTAATAAACGTAAAGTAAAATCCTTGTCCCGTTTAACACCATCCACTTCAGAAATATCTCTGCTTGCAACAGCATCAACATAGTTGATGGATTGTTTCAAGGCTCCCTTTTTAGACATTGATAGGGACGCAGGCCATCCGCCACGGCATATTAGCCACGCTAAATTATTAATGTCGAGAACATTGGTTTCGCAACTTCTTGCTTTATCTGCAAATAAATCAGCAAGACTTAAATGCCCGTTTGATTCTCCGGACTCCCACAAACTCATAGGTCGCATCTTGAACCATGCAACTCGTCCTGTGCCGGAGTGTTTCATCTTCTCCCTTTTTTCATCAGGTATTACGGTTGATCCAGTGAAAATAAATTGACCGGTTTTTTCCTTTCGATGGTCAATCTCAAACCTTGCAGCGTCCCATAGCTCCGGAGCATCCTGCCATTCGTCAATCAATCGTGGAGTATCTCCACGAAGAAGAAGTTTTGGTGCAGTCTGTGCTAATTGTTGGTATGTATCAGTATGTTCAGGGTCATTCATATAAACTATACTGGCAGCCTGCTGTTCCGCAGTTGTGGTTTTACCGCACCATTTGGTACCTTCAATAAGCACCAATCCTGCAGCTTCGAGATTATCTTTCAGGAGTTGGTCTGCAACTCTGTTTTTGTATTGTGCCATAATGCTGCAAAGCTAATCATTAACAAGCTAATTAGCAATAGTTTTTAAGTTTTATCGTAGCAAACGGCCAAATTTCACCGAAGCAATTGGCCAAATTTCACCGTGGCAAACGGCCAAGATTTACTGCGGCATAAGATATAATGTGCTTTCGTCCTTCCGAAATAGAGCAGGTAGCGCCGTTTGCCCATCCGGTATTTTTGGAGTATCTTAAAAAATATCTAACTTTGGGATTGAAAGCTTCATACTTTCTATGCAGATTTCGTATATGTGCTACTAAAATACTGAATTGATATGAATATCTCAAAGCTTTGTCTTATTTCCCTTTTGGCATTTGCTTTCACTGCACCTCTTTGTGCTCATAAAAATGTTAATATAAGCTCCGGCTTTGAAGAGCCTCCTATCACCTTTGTCTTATGACTCCAAGCCAGTATACGCGCATAGTATTGTCATCAATTCACAAAGATGGTGAGAAGTTCGTGCAAAACAGGCTTGTGACAGTAGAGGACCAAAAGACTTTTGACAATGAATTGTTGTTAGAGGCTAGAAAGAGATTCTCACGTCATAATTTAAGATTTGGCTTGGATATCGTATATGCCAAGCAGTATGATGCCGGCTCCACTTTTAATTTTGCCCACACGGTTGAGGCAAATCCTCAAAGACTTAAACACAATGGAGCATATACCTGGAATTACAACAACAGCGGGCTTTATCTTGATGCTCAGCGTATGTCAGTAGTCGTGTACGGAATGGACCAATGGCAACTTGGCCGTAATCTCAGACTTAGCACCGGTCTAAGAGTCAGGTATCTGTCAAACAGTCCAATCTGCGCACCATTCGACCGAGAGACCGGTATTAACAATAGGCAAACAGGTGATTTCTATCTCGGTAGTCCAAACTGCGAACTTAAGGAAATTCCGATTAACGGTTTTGATTATTCTGTATCTGAGGCTTTGTCATGGCGTTTGACAGGCAGACTGTTCGCCAATGCGGAAGGCTTTTACAGTCTCACTAACAAATCCACTCTATATTTCAAAGGTGCGAATATTCCATCACTCAAGGCCATAGGCAATGCTTATGCCCGATGCGGTTTGTCTTACGACAACGAATGGATGGATGCGGCCTGCCTTTTTTCTTATATCACCAGTTGGAATAATGCCAAGATTATGGATGTATCTGACAGCTCTACCGGAGAAATTATACCTTGGACAGCCCAGTACGGCATACGCACTTTTGGCGTGACTCTTGACGGGAACATTCATTTCGGTGGATTCAAACTTCATATGCTGGGTACATGGCAAGATCCGCGATACAAAAATTATCGTAATGAGTTCAACTTCTCAGGTGGAACAAAAATAATAGATTATTCAGGCAAATTCGTTACCGGAATATCTCAAGCCATGATCGAATTTGACCCCTCCTATTCATGGAACAGATACAAGGTTTGGTCAAGTATCCGATACTATAGCAAACAGTATGCAAGCAGAAACAATTTAGCATATTTTGACGGTCATTTCGAGACCTTTGCGGGTTTTAGCGCAAATCTGAAAAAGTATGGAGAATTGGCTCTTAATATAGTTAATGTGCTTGGAGATAAAGGAGCCAACGGCAGTTTGGATATTGTTGATACAATAGAGGACCCTGACATCCTGATTAACTACCTTACATCCGGCACATACATCCGGCCATTCACGATTGAAATGAGTTATACGTATAGCTTTTAAATTTCATCGTGGCAAACAGCCAAGATTTCCTCTTGCAAGGATTTTCAAGCTCCTGAATTTCATCACCAAGGCAAGGCGCAATGATGCGGGAAATTTTATGTACCTTTGCGCAATTATAATTGGATTGCCTGCTTGTGGCAATCATTATTATTACTGCAGAGTGATATAGAAAAGCGGAGAGTAGATAACTAAGAACATGAAGAAAGCAATTCAGTTTGGTGCCGGTAACATAGGGCGGGGTTTCATAGGAGCTGTGCTCGCACAGGCAGACTATCATCTGATTTTCGCAGATGTTGTCGAAGAGCTTATAAGGCAAATCAATTCAAGAAAAGAGTATACGGTATATGTCACCGATACCAACAGTTACAATTTCAAGGTCAAGGGCATAAGCGCGATCAATTCAGGCGGTGCAGAGGTTGTAGAGCATATCAAAGATGCAGATATAATAACAACAGCAGTGGGCCTCAGAATCCTTAAGTTCGTTGCTCCGACTATCGCTAAAGGCATACAGGCTCGCCGTTCCGCAGGCATAGAAAAGCCCCTCAATGTAATTGCCTGCGAGAATGGCCTTAAAGCCACCAGCCGGCTCAAGGAACTTGTCTTTGATTTTCTTACAGACGAGGACAAGGCTTGGGTTACCGCTCACGTCGGTTTCCCTGACGCAGCTGTGGACCGTATCGTTCCTCCTGTTCATTGCGAGATTCCTCTCGATGTTGCCGTTGAGGAGTATTTCGAGTGGTGTGTAGAGCGTTCCGCCTTTGTCGGAGAGGTTCCTCAGATACAGGGCATGACCCCCGTAGATAATCTTCTTGCATATGTAGAGCGCAAGCTCTTCACCCTCAATACAGGTCATGCAACAGCCGCTTACCTTGGCAAGCTTAAGGGGCTTGATACCATCGGAGATTGTGTCGCTGAGCCTGTTATCCTCCCTATTGTTCGTGCAGCCATGCAGCAAAGCGGTGAGGCTCTCATACGCAAATTCGGCTTCGATCGCGAGGCTCATTTTGCCTATATAGAGAAGATACTCAAGCGGTTCAGCAATCCATACCTAAGTGACGAGTGCGACAGAGTCGGCCGCGAGCCTCTCCGTAAACTTGCCCCTAACGACCGTCTTATCTACCCTATGCTCACAGCCAAGGGTTTCGGTCTTCCTTACGACAAACTTCTACTTGCCATCGGCGCCGCCCTCCATTTTGACAATGCCGAGGACCCGCAGAGCGTAGAGATGCTTGAGTCCATCAGGACATTTGGTTTAGAAGCAACCATCATAAAATATACCGGAATTGAGTCCGGAGATCCTCTCGTAGAAGAAATAGTCGCAGCTTACAATAAAGTGAAAGAAATTTAGTTTATGAAACCCACAAAACATAGTTTTAAGTATTGGCAGTGGCGAGTCATCATCAGCTCGATGATAGGCTATTCGATGTTCTACTTTGTCCGTAAGAACTTTTCGTTTGCGATTCCGCTCCTGCAGGATGTTTATCCGGAGATAACCAAGGCTCAATTCGGAGCCATTATGTCTGCAGGAGGCATCATTTATGGCGTATCAAAACTAATCAACGGAGTTTTAGGCGACCGCACCAATGCCCGTTGGCATCTTGTCGTAGGCCTTTCAGTCTGTGTACTTGCAAACATTCTTTTCGGCTTTACAGACAAACTTACCACGCTCATCACCGGAGCCACAGGAGGCCCTGACTTTATCGGTGGTTTCGTTACGATAATGGGCGTCCTGTATATTATCAATCAGATATTTCAAGGATGTGGATTTGCGCCTTGCAATCACCTTATGGTGAGTTGGGTGCCGCCGCATGAACTTGCGACAAAGATGAGCATATGGAATACATCCCATAGTATAGGTGCATTTATAGTGTCAGTGATTTGCGGATATATGACCTCATGGCAGATGGCTTTCTGGGTTCCTGCCTCTATTGCTTTTGTGGGGATATTCTTTATCATAATTACTCTGAGAGATACTCCTAAATCTGTGGGGCTCCCTGAATTGCCCAAGGTAAAGGGAGAGTTGGATGATGATAAAGCCAAAGACAAAAAAGAGTGGAGAAAATTCCTCATTCAAAAAGTCTTCCTGAATCCTATCGTATGGATATTGGCAATAACCGATCTGTTCGTTTATATAGTGCGTTTCGCAATTCTTGACTGGGGTCCTTCCATGCTTCAAGATATGGGTTTAAGTTCATCTCTGTCCGGCTGGACAGTTGCAATTTTCGAGGTGGCCGGCTGTTTTGGAATGATTGTCGCAGGACTTGTTTCAGATAAACTATTCAAGAGTCAGTCCCAACGTGTATGCGCCATAGAGATGGCTCTGGTTGCCGTTTGTATGGTGGCCCTGCATTTTATCCAGGACATGAACTCTCCCGTGCTCTTCCTTATTGTGCTTGCCCTTGCAGGTTTCTTCCTTTACGGCCCTCAGGCTCTTCTTGGGGTAATCGCCTCCAACGAGGTTTCCAAGAAGGCCGCTTCTTCCGCAGTTGGAATTATAGGATTCATGAGTTATCTCAGCACCCTCATTACAGGATATCCGCTTGGAAAATTTGCCGACACCTTTGGTTGGCATCCGATTTTCCTCCTTATGACAGGTGTCGCCCTTATCGGCACTTTAACCATTGCAGTCCTCTGGAACCGCAAAATTGCAGTCAGTTAACGCTCGGCACTTCCGCCTTTTGTTCAAATAGTAGAGACCGTGTCCCGACAATCATAAGGGTGATTCAAAGCAGCCGTTATGGAAAACGAAATATACGCAAAAAGCCGGCGCAATTGCGTCGGCTCTCTTTGTGCCTCGGGCGGGAATTGAACCCGCACGGACATTTCTGTCCAAGGGATTTTAAGTCCCTCGTGTCTACCTTTCCACCACCAAGGCGAGGGTGCAAATATACGGAAAATTTTATGTACTTTTGCATACTATGACAATCATAATTATCATCCTTGCCGTCCTTGCCATTCTCGTGATATGGGGGATAGGCCTACAGCGCAAGCTTGTAAGCGCAGAAGAACTTTGCAAAAACTCTATGAGCCAGATTGGCGTACAGCAAAACAGCCGTTGGGATGCCCTTACGTCGCTTGCTGAACTTGTAAAAAGCTACAACGAGCACGAGTATAAAACCATTATGGAAGTAATCGGCCAGCGCAAAGAGATAACTCCGAGTAGCTCAGCTGCTGAAGCCCAAGTGCAGGAGGATGCTTTGAGCAAGGCTTTCGGGCAGATAAAATTAGTTGTGGAGCGCTATCCCGAACTCAAAGCCAACCAGCAATATCTCAAGACGATGGACAGCGTGAACACTTATGAAAACCAGGTGCGTCTTGCCCGTATGACTTATAACGATACCGTTACCAAATTCAATCGCATGGTGCGTCAGTTCCCAGATAGCATAATCGCTGGTCTCCTGCGTTTCACTACCAAAGACTATTTGGCCGAGCCTGCTGGAAAGACCGACATGCCATCCATGAAGATATGAGGCGAATCATAGTCATTGCAGCGGCCTTGCTTTTCAGCATTGCCGCTTTTGCCGATTATCCTACAATCAGGAATATCGATATCAGCGTCAGCTTGCAGCGTGACGGCAGTGCGAATATAAGCGAGGTGTGGGATGTAAGAGTTACGGAAGGCACCGAATGGTATCTTGTCCGCAACAATTTGGGCGACATTTCCATAGAGAATCTGAGCGTGAGCGATGAAAGCGGTCTTGATTATATAAACGAAGGCAGGTGGGATGTAGACCGCTCCATATCGAAAAAAGCCGGAAGGTGCGGTTTGCATTATACCGGAGATGGCGTGGAGATTTGCTGGGGTTTAGGCACTTACGGCGACCATGTCTATACCGTGAGCTATACCATGACAAATGCAGTAAAGAGTCTTTCAGATGCCGATATGCTGCATTTGCAATTGGTTTCCCCGGGCCTTTCGAGCCGTCCTAAGAATGTGAAGGTAAGAATAAGCAATGTGCCGGACAGTACCCGTTTTTGGGGCTTCGGTTTTGTGGGGGAATCATTCAAAGATGGGGAAGATATAGTTTTCGAGAGCAGTGAGTCGTTTTCCCGAAAATCTTCGGTAATAGTGCTTTTGCGCTTCGAAAAAGGCTTTTTCAATAGTTCGAGCGTGCGAAACAGGGGCTTTGAAGAGGTGCTTGCGAAAGCTCTTGAGGGCTCTGAATTTGAGGATGAAAAAAAGGATAGGAATGATTTCTTGGAAGAACTCCTCAACATCTTTTTAATATCTCTTCCCTTTCTTATTGTTTTCGGCGGGTTAGCCGGTTCTGCTGCAAGTAAAAGACGTATACTCGGTTGCAAGCCATCGAAGGTGGAATGGAGCAGAGAGGTGCCGTACGATGGCGATTTGCAAAAGAGCAATTATACCCTTAAACGCTTGGGCGAAACCGGGAAAGCGGGCAATACCTATGCTTCCGCTCTTATTCTAAGGATGATTTATAAGGGGGCGATTGAGGTAATAAAGAAAGATGAAAAAAAGATAGATTTAGCCTTTAACGACAGCAAGGCCGGTGCCCTTGATGCCAATGCGCGAGGTCTTTATGATATGATGAAAGATGCCTCCGGCAAAGATGAGATTTTGCAGGAGAAAGAGTTTTCCAGATGGTCGCGAAGGCACACCAGCCGTGTAAATAAATGGATAGAAAACTCTTTGGAAGCCGGCCGGGACAGTCTTGAAGAAGCATCGCTGATTGAAGGTCAAAGATACACTCCCAAAGGCCAGGCGGAAGCCCGCAAACTGCTCGGCTTCAAGAAATTCCTTAACGACTTTACGCTTGTAGGAGAGAGGACTTCCCGTGAAGTGGGGCTGTGGCAGGATTATTTGGTGTTCGCCTCGATTTTCGGCATTGCCGATAAGGTGGCAAAAGAACTGCACGATATAGATCCTCAATTCTTCGAAGAGGTAATGGCTTACGACTTCAATACCGTGAATTGGATACTTTGGAGGAATTCCATGCTTTCCAATTCTATTACCAATGCGCAAGTGCGTGCAGCGGATGCCATGAGCCGCAGCAGCGGCAGTTTCGGGGGTTTCGGCGGAGGCACTTCTTTCGGCGGCGGAGGCGGCTTCAGCGGTGGCGGCTTCGGCGGCGGAGCGCGTTAGGATCGGCCGCAGCAAAAGAATATTGTCGAAACGTTCTCAAGGAGAAAACCGCCCACGGCAGCAACGCTTGTCTACAGCAAATCGGCAAGCACGATTGCCGTCATGGCTTCTACAATTACCGGAGTACGAAGGGCGAAGCAGACATCGTGACGTCCGCGTACCTGCAAAATCTCTTCGCGTTTTGTAGCGAAGTTCCAGGTTTTTTGCGGAGCTGCGACGCTTGAAGTGGGTTTTACTGCTACGCGGAAGACAAGATCTCCGCTATTGGAAATTCCCCCGTTTATTCCTCCGGCCCCGTTTTTTATCGGTCCTGTCGGACCCCATGGGTCATTATGCTCTGAGCCTTTCATACGCGCAGCGCGGAATCCATCTCCGAATTCTATCCCGCGAATACCCGGAATAGCAAAAATCGCGTGCGACAGCAAAGACTCCATTCCATCCCAAAAAGGTTCACCTAAGCCTATGGGCAGGCCCTTTACCCGGCATTCAATAACCCCTCCCAAAGAATCTCCTTCCT
>JAAZIW010000066.1 GCA_012800665.1 Rikenellaceae bacterium | reverse complement strand
AGATTTCTTGCAGGTGCAAGCAGCTCTAACGAGAGCATATTATTTTAGAGCGTTGATTTGCTTTTGGGCTTCTGCTCCGAATTTCGGGTCAGTAACGGCTTTTTGATAGAATTCAACGGCCTTGACCATATTGCCCGCCTTCTGATAAAGGGCGCCCAAAGTGAATGCTATTTGAGTGGCGTTTTTGGCATTGGGGGCCAGCTCTAAATATTTTTCGAAATAGTTTATGGCATCTGAATTCTTTTTTTGCATTTGAGATGCCTGAGCCGCGATTTGATAGGCCTTGGCATTTTCGCCGAATTCATTAACCTTCAGAGCATCCTCTACCGCAGTGGCATAATCTTTTGCCTTTAGACTGGCGGCGGCAGCTTTTAATAAGATAATACTTATCTGCCTTTTAGCTTGATTTTCCTGGCCATTGATCATAGCGACTTTGAAAGCCTCCACAGCGCCATCGGTATCCCCTAAAGAATTGAGGGCGGCGCCGAGACGAAGGGCTGCTACGCCATTGCTTGGGTTTATATCAAGAATATCTTGATATGCCTTTGCGGCATCGGCAAATTTCTTGAGGTTTAAGAGGCTGTTGGCCTTTTGCATAAGCACCTGAGGGATGAGGTCTTCGGCCAAAAAGGCGGTGTCTTCTTTTCCGAAGCCGTTTGCCATTTCGACGGTTTTCTTGAGTTCGGCAACCGCATTATCGTAATCCTGATTGTTTACCAGCTCTTTTGCTATGGAGAATTGTATTTCGGGCAGATAATTTTTGCAATTGTTTGCTATTTCTTCCCCTTCTGCGCCAAGAGCAACGGCGCCATCAAGAGCTTCTTTGAAAGCAGCAAGTGCGGCATCTTTATTTCCTTCCGATAAGGCAGTGGCCCCTTTGTTGTAGGTCTCGGTAACTGTGGCGAGATCCTGGGCGTATGCTGCAGAAACTCCAAATAAGACAATTGTTAATGTAATGAACAACTTTTTCATAATACTCATCTTTATCTTAATATTTTGTTAAATTATATTCGCAAAATGCAAAAGTACTAATTTTGTTTTAATTTTGTAGGCGATTTCAGTATGCGTTTGAGCAAGATTAGAATATTTTTGGGGATTATTCTCCTTTTCTCGGCAGCCTTTATGGCTGCAGGGCAGGATCTTCCCATAATCGGTCAAAGCTCCTCTATAAAGGTGGGCATACTTCCCAACGAGGTCTCTTATTATCTTGCGCCTAACAATACTTCCAAAGGTTATGCCAATTTCGTCTTGGTGCAAAAAGGCAACGCCAATATCGATCGCTCGCGGGATTTACTGCTCAACCTTCCTCATTTCCAAAAAAAATCCCCCTACGAATTTTTGGCATCCAAGGGCGTCGGCTACGGGCCGAAGGGCTACATATCCTATCGCGGCGATAATACCGTATTCACATTTCCCGATGTCCCCACTTTCGACTCCGACGCAACCGACTCCACTATCCTTCTTATTTTCGACCTTATACAGGCTTATAAGGGAGAACAGGCAATTATTGTAAGCGGTGATTTCATAGAAACCAGGCTTGAGGGTGAACTTCGCATCTTTGCTCTTACAGTCACCCCGAGAGAAAAAACTCCCGCCAAAGAAGAATATGTCTGGGCCCCATCCGAAAGTCTCCGCTCTCTGCATACCGAAAACAATACCCGCAATCTTGCCACGCTTTCATGCATTTGGAACGCACCGCGTACTCCCCGGCATCTTCTGAACACGCCTCTGCCGGCAGTGACTTATATGTATGCCCGCGGACTTCAGCATATAGTGGAAAAACGCATCAGGACTCGTTTCTTTCAAGAGAACCTTCCTATTGCCGGAGTCAGTTCACGCTATTATTCCAGCGCATTTTCTTCGGGGGATGAACGTCACGAATTTTCTGTGAGTGTCGGCATGGAAGACCTCGAAATGGCAGTTATTTCACTCGCTTCCATTTTCGCTGAATTGGATACGAAAGGGGCTTATCTTGAAGAATTTCAAGACGCCAAAATTGCTATCATCACTTCTGCCGGTAAATCCATAGCCACCCCTATCAGCAATTCCGAACTTGCCGAAGAATGCGTTTCCTCATTCCTTTATGGTACAAATCTGGCCTCTACAGAAGAGTTGAGTGCCTTTTTCGAACGCAGACAAATTCCTCCCGAAAGAGAACTTTCTCTTTTCAATTCCTTTGCCTTTGCTCTGTTCGACCCGCACAAGGCGCTTGAAATCCGCTTCGATACTCCTGCCGTGCCTATAGACAAAAATGCGCTTATCAGCACTTTCCATGCGGCTTGGGATATTGCGGCATCATCCCCTGTGCAACCCGAAATTTATCGCAAGAGTTACGGTGACACCCTTTCGCTCCTCTTACCCAAAAAGAAGGGTAAGGTCAGCGTAAAATCCACCGCCAAAGACCCTGTAACGGGCGGCAGCATCTGGACCTTTTCAAACGGTGCAAGGGTGATTTTCAAGAAGACCAATCAAAAGGGCATGCTCAATTACGGTCTGTTGCTTAAAGGCGGATATTCCTATGTGCCTGATATAGGCCCTGGAGAGAGTTCTTTCGTTGGAGATGTGATGGGGCTCTTCAAAGTGTCGGGAATGAGCGCACTTGATTTTCACAATATGCTGGATGCCAACGGAATAGAGATGCACGGCTCGGCCTCGCTAACCGACATGAAGGTGCTTGGCACGGCTCCCTCCGACAAGTTGGAACTGCTTCTCAAAGTGCTGCTTTCATATTCCCGCGACCGTCGCCCCGACAAGGAGGCTTTTGCTTATTATAAAGAATGTGAAAAACTCCGTCAGGAGCGCACACGCCTTTCCCGTGACGGAATTATCGCCGCCATCGACAGCACTATGTGTCCCGACTATTATTATCCGGCAACCAAGAGCATTGAAAAACTTCGTGACGACCTCCCCGAAAGAGTGGATAGCTACCTTGATTCGCAGTTTGCTAAATTCAGCGATGGTCTTTTGGTAATTGTGGGGGATGTTTCCGAGGAGAAATTAAAAAGAGTTTTGGGGCGTTATTTGGAGAATTTCACGGTAAGTTCAGCATTCAGCATAAGGCCGAAGGTAGAGTATAATTTGAGACCCGGATGGAGTACCTATACAGTAGAAGCTTCGCAAAGCAGGATTGGCAGCGGTGAGATGAGTGTGAATATGGGGATGGCTACAAGGCAGCCTTTTACAATCCGAAGCTATAATGCCTTTATGATAGCATCAGTGGCGATGAAGAATGCCATAACCGAAGCAATCGCTCCTTTGGGGATGCATGCCGAAGTAAACGTTTCAGTACAGGTGTTCCCGGCTGAAAGACTGGCATTTTATGTAACCTGCCGTCCTTGCAGCGTGGAAGGTCTTCCGACGGGGATAA
Source organism: Rikenellaceae bacterium (assembly GCA_012800665.1). Lineage (GTDB taxonomy): Bacteria > Bacteroidota > Bacteroidia > Bacteroidales > UBA932 > Cryptobacteroides. The sequence continues at coordinate 534 of JAAZIW010000066.1, read as the reverse complement.
TTCCGGCAAAGCCGATGATAGTGCTCAGGGCTCTAAGGCGCGGCATCAGCAAGGTCTCGCATGGCACCCTTTCGCAAAGCGAATTGGAGGGCTTGAAGTCCACTTTAAGGAATGGAATGGCCACCAAGGTGTCGCAACCGGCATTTTTGATTTCTGCCGTAATGATGCGGAATTCAGAATGCAAGGATATTGTAAGTAATTATCAATCAGCTATAAATGCCGTGACTCTTGCGGACGTGAACGCCGTTCTGCACGATCTCGACTTCGGCAGCAAGGTGGAATATGTAATACGATAATGTCCCGCTCCGTTTTAGGAAGAATAATACAGATAGGCGAAGTGCTTATCAGTGAAGAGGTTGTAAGCGAATATTTTGCCTGCGATTATCCTGTATGCGGCGGTTTATGTTGCATCGAGGGAGATGCCGGTGCACCTTTGGAAGAAGATGAGCCCAAGGGCTTGGAGGCCGATTATCCCAAGTTTTCGCCTTTGATGTCCGAGGCGGCTTGTAAGCGGGTGGATGAAGTTGGATTTTT
>JAAZIW010000065.1 GCA_012800665.1 Rikenellaceae bacterium | reverse complement strand
ACCGAGCCCATTGCCGTTGCTCTTGCCACAGCTAAAGCCACCGAGATTTTAGGCAATAACAGTAAAAATTGTGTGCCCGACTGCCCCCTTTGGAGGCAGAACAGCGATTTTTCGGTGGATGTGGAGGTGAGCGGCAATATTCTCAAGAACGGAATGGGCGTTGGAATTCCCGGAACAGATATGATGGGGCTGCCGATAGCAGCGGCTTTGGGCCTTGTTTATGGAGATTCAAGTCTTGGATTGGAGGTGTTGCGCGGGGTGAATAAAGATGCTGTCGAAGCCGCCAAAGATATGGTTAAGAAGGGGAGGGTCAATGTAAGGGTGGCAGAAGACAGCCCTCTGCTTTATGTAAGAGCCAAGGTTACTTTGGATAAAGATTACGCCAGCGCTACGATTGCGGACGACCACGATAATATTGTGGAAACAATATTTAATGGAAAAACCCTTTCCGGCGCAAGCGATGCTGACGAGGGCGATAATGGCGAAAACCGCGATTATAAACTCAGCGTCAAAGAGATTTTCGATTTTACCAACACCATTCCGTACGAAGAAATTAAATTTATTTTGGAAGGCCGCGACTATAATTGGAAACTTTCTCAGGAAGGTCTTGAACGCAATTATGGTTTGTGCGTGGGTAAAACAATACGCGAAAATCAAAACTCGGTATTCGGAGACGACTTTATGTCCTATGCCATGGGCGTTACCGCTGCGGCTTCCGATGCGCGTATGGCAGGCTCTACTCTTGCCGCCATGAGCAACAGCGGCTCCGGAAATCAGGGGATAACCGTAAGTATGCCCGTAATTGCCTATGCCAAACGTTTTGATGTGGATGACGAGCGTCTTGCAAGAGCTCTTGTGCTGAGCAATCTGGTTGCAATACATATAAAGACCTATCTTGGCAAGCTCTCCGCCCTTTGCGGCTGTGTGGTTGCCAGCACCGGCTCCGCCTGCGGAATTGTCTGGCTTGAGGGCGGAAATTACGAGCAGGTCTGCGCTACCATAAAGAATATGGTCGGCAACATTACCGGTATGGTTTGTGATGGCGCCAAAGTCGGCTGCGCCATGAAGGTGGCTTCCGGAGTTTATTCTTCGGTACAATCTGCGATACTTGCGCTCAACGGCATATGCGCCGATGAAAACAACGGCATAATAGACCGCGACATAGAGAAAACCATTAAAAATCTTGGAGAAATAGGCTCGGTGGGCATGAAAGCCACCGATGAAATGATACTAAAAATAATGTCTTGTAAATAATTATGGAAAAAGTTAAAGTTCTTATAATAGGCAGCGGTCCTGCGGGTTATACCGCAGCGATATATGCATCCCGCGCCGCTCTCAGCCCCGTTCTTTACGAAGGCCCCGAGGCCGGCGGTCAGCTTACCTCCACAACCCTGATTGAGAATTTCCCTGGTTTTGCAGAAGGGGTGGATGCAAATGAACTAATGGCTGCCATGCGTGCGCAGGCCGTAAATTTAGGTGCGGATGTAAGAAGCGGCATTATCACCAAGGCAGACCTTTCAAAAAGGCCTTTCAAGATTGTTATTGAGGATGGAAGCGAGCTTCTTGCCGAGACAGTGATAATTGCCACAGGCGCCTCTGCGAAATATCTCGGTCTGCCATCGGAAAGCAAATTCAAAGGTATGGGCGTCAGCGCCTGTGCCACTTGTGACGGCTTTTTCTATCGCAAGAAGGTGGTTGCCGTGGTTGGCGGCGGCGATACAGCTTGCAGCGAGGCGGTATATCTCTCCACTCTATGCAATAAGGTGTATATGATTGTGCGCAGGGATGAATTTCGCGCCTCCAAAGCCACTCAGCAGCAGGTTTTCGACCGCGAGAACATTGAGATACTTTGGAACTGCAATACGCTTGAGGTGCTCGGCGATGAAAACGGAGTAAACGGCGTACGTTTATATCATAATAAAGAAGACAGGGAATTCGAGCTTCCTATTGACGGCTTCTTCTTAGCCATAGGCCATCATCCGAATGTGGAGCTTGTCAAGGAATGGATAGAGCTGGATGAAAACGGCTACATTAAAACCAAAGGCGCAAGCTCTCTCACAAATGTAGAGGGGGTATTTGCCGCAGGAGATGTTCAAGACCCCCGCTATCGCCAGGCCATCACTGCTGCCGGCTCCGGCTGCAAAGCCGCATTGGATGCGGAAAAGTTCTTGATTTCTCAAAAATAAACTTTTGCATAAATAATAAAACCCGTCTCATTTGAGGCGGGTTTTATCTAAGTATATAAAAGATTAAAGTTCGGTCTTCCAAAGTCCGTGGAGATTGCAATATTCGTAAGCTCCCAATGGTTTTTCGCCCTCAGCAAGAACGAATTCAGCCTCCGGCGCTTCTCCCGGGTTGAGATTCTTGAGATGCCAGTAAGTATTCTCTCCGATTTTAGTCTCTAAAACAACGAATTGAATATAGTGCTGGGGGATCATAGGATGAGCCACGCTGCTTACTTTCACCAATACTTTATTACCCTTGACTTCAACTACCGGTACGTGCTTTTCACCTGCGCCATCGCTGGTGTTGGCCTCCAGAAGAGTCATGAATTCGCCGCAGCATGAGAGCTTGCCGCCGCCGTTGACAGTGAGAATGACTACATTCCCACAGATTTTACAATGATAGAAGTGTAACATTTGATTTTTCTTTATTTATTGTTTGCCTAATGTTGCAACCATGACAGCTTTGATGGTGT
>JAAZIW010000064.1 GCA_012800665.1 Rikenellaceae bacterium | reverse complement strand
CGTCGGCACCGCCACCGAAATTTACGATTTCCTAAGGCTGGTTTTCTCGCGCATCGGCCGCACCTATTCGCCCGTTAGCGGAGGAGAAGTGCGCGCGGACAGCGTTCAGGACGTGCTTTCTTATATGAAGGGAAGCGGCGCCACCATTATCTATATCCTTTCCGACATCCGCTGGGATTGGCGCGACGACAAGGTGGAGCTTATGTTGTCCCTCAAAGAGCAGGGCTATTCCCGTTTTTTCGCCGAAGGGAAGGTGCAGACAATAGATGAAATCCTCCAAAAAGGCAATTATCCCAAGGGGGCGATGCTGCTGATAGACCGCCTTCGCTTAGATAAGCCGGAGGATATTTCCGAGGATTCTGACCTTCGCACCCGGCTCCTTCAAAGCGTGGGGGATGCTTTTGACAAGGGGAACGGCGATATGTCTGTGGTGTGCAATGGAGAGCAAAAAGCTTTCTGCAGACGTTTCGAGCTGGATGGCATGACTTTCCGCAAGCCCGACGAATATCTTCTCAGCTTCAATTCCCCCTTGGGGGCATGCCAAATATGCGGAGGCTTGGGCAAGATAATAGGGATAAGCGAGGATTTGGTTGTGCCGGATAAAAGCAAGAGCATTTATGATGGTGCCATTGCATGTTGGAGAGGGGATAAGATGGGCTGGTTCAAAGACCATTTGGTGCGTGTATCGGAGCGCTATGGCATAAGGCCATTCGAGCCCTATTGCAATCTCAGCGAAAAGGAGAAGGATATTATTTGGAACGGCCGAAGGGTGGAAGGGGATGATGACAGCATAATAGGCATAAACGAGTTTTTTGAGTGGGTGCATACCCAGCGCTATAAAATCCAGTTCAAGTTTATGGAGAGCCGTTTCAGCGGCAGAACGGTTTGCACTGCATGTCATGGCAGCCGCCTCAGGCCGGAGGCGCTGTATGTGAAGGTCGGGGGCAAAAATATCCATGAATGGATGAGCATGACGACGGATGAGCTGTTGAGTTTTATAAATGCCCTTGTATTAGAGCCGAATGAGCAGAAGATAGCATCAGAGCCGTTAAGGGAGATAAAAAACCGCCTTGAATATATCAGGGATGTGGGGCTTGGATATCTTACCATGAACAGGGCCTTCAACACCTTGAGCGGAGGTGAGAGCCAGCGTATAAATTTGGTGACGGCTTTGGGCAGTTCTCTTGTGGGAAGCATGTATATTTTGGATGAGCCCTCCATAGGCCTGCATCCGAAAGATACCGAGCGTCTTATAAAAGTGCTGCGCAAGCTCCGCGATTTGGGCAATACCGTAGTGGTGGTGGAGCATGATGAAAATATAATCCGTTCCGCCGACCTCCTTATAGACATGGGTCCGCTGGCGGGAGTAAATGGGGGAGAAATCGTATCCAAAAACTCTCTCACTCTCCAATATCTTTCCGGCGAAAAAAAACGCTTCCTTCGCGAAAAGCGCAATTGGAATTATTTTATAAGCGTAGAGGGTGCAAGACAGAATAATCTAAAAGATATTGACGTAAAATTCCCCCTTCGCGTGCTTACGGTGGTAACCGGGGTAAGCGGCTCAGGCAAATCCTCCCTTGTTGGGGACATCCTCTTTCCCGCCCTCAGCCGCCGACTAAAAGAAAGCGGTGATATCCCCGGCACCCATAAAAGACTCGGCGGCAATCTCGATAGAATTTCGCGCGTGGAATATGTGGACCAGAATCCCATCGGCAAAAGCACCCGAAGCAATGCGGTTACTTATCTTAAAGTCTATGACGAAATCCGCAAACTCTTTTCCGACCAACAATATGCCAAGATAAACGGTTACGGGCCGTCTTATTTCTCTTTCAACCAGGACGGTGGCAGATGCTCCGAATGCCAGGGCGAGGGGGTGGTTACCATAGAAATGCAGTTTATGGCCGATGTTACCATGGTTTGTGAGGAATGCGGCGGCAAGCGTTTCAAGCCCGATATTTTAGAGGTGCGCTACCGCGGTAAAAACATAGATGACATTCTGAATATGAGCGTGGAGGAGGCGATAGAATTTTTTTCTGCCGGCAAGGAGGATGCGGCGAAAAGCATAGCTGCAAAGTTGCAACCGCTTATGGATGTGGGGCTTAACTATATAAAGTTAGGGCAGAGTTCAAGCACCCTCAGCGGTGGGGAGAGCCAGCGCATTAAGCTCGCGTACTTCCTGTCCCTGAACCGCGATGGCGGCAAGCGTTCCGGCGAGCGAATACTTTTTCTTTTTGACGAGCCTACAACAGGCCTGCATTTTTATGATGTGGAAAAGCTTCTGAAGAGTTTTGATGCCCTTTTGGATGCCGGCCACAGCATAGTGGTGGTGGAGCATAATTTAGATGTAATCCGCAATGCCGATTGGATTATAGATTTGGGCCCTGATGCGGGCGAAAAGGGCGGCGAGCTTGTGTTTGAAGGCACTCCTGAAGATATGGCCCTTAAGGGAAAGACCTTTACTGCAGAATATCTTAGGAAAATTGACTAAATTTGGGGGATATGAAAAAAATCGCTGCTGTCACGATGGTGCGTAACGACGACTTTTT
>JAAZIW010000008.1 GCA_012800665.1 Rikenellaceae bacterium | reverse complement strand
TTGGCGAGTTCGGGAGATATATGCTCAATTCTGCGCCAGCGCTTTTGAGTGCGGAATCTATCATCCGAGCGATACTCTATGCTTCTCGAAATCATAAGCGGAGTAAGCCATACGGGCACCCATTTCAGCACAAGCACCCAAAGGACACTCAAAGCAATGAGCGCCAGCGGTATCTTATAAAGCAAACTCCATTTAGATTTACGCACGGCAGCTAAATTTTAATAAATACAAGTACACTTAGGCGCGGCAAGCATTTTTATGCACTGCAGGCAGTTTTTTATGTATAGTAAGCAAATTCATGCACAACAGGCAAAGGTAGCGATTTTAGCGCATTTTTAGTATATTCGCAAATATGAACCAAGAAGCATGCACAACTATTATCGTCGGCCCGGAAATGATGGTCGACGGCTCTATGATTTACGGTCGTTCAGACGACTCAAGCGCAATTAAGGCCACTCGGCTCGTATATTATCCATCCGGCAAGGGGCCTAAAGAGTTCGTGGCGATTGACAGCCCTTTCAGATGTCCTCTCCCCGAAAACAGATTCGGCTTTCACGCCCTCGAACGCGAAGACCTCCCCTACCATTGGGGCGAAGGCGGATTTAACGAGCTTGGAGTGGGGATGAGCGCCACCGAAACCATATTTTCCAACGAAAGGGTGCTTGAATTGGACCCCTATGTTCCCGAAGGATTAGCCGAAAACAGCGTCTACCAAATCATACTCCCATATATAAAGTCGGCCCGCGAAGGCGTGCTAAGGCTTGGAGAGATGATAGAAAAATACGGCAGTGCGGAAGGATTCGGGATAGCTTTTATGGATGGAAAGGAGATTTGGTATTTGGAGAATGCCGGAGGCCACCGCTGGTTAGCCAAGAAGATGCCGGAAGATAAATATATGGTTTCAGGCAATCAAAGCCGTTATCGCAAATACGACCCTGACAAGGATTTGGCATCGAAAGATTTGGTGAAATGGGCAAGAGAGCATAAACTGTTCGAGGGTGAATTCGATTTCCACGAGGCCTATAGCTTGGAAAGCGAAAAAGACAAGACCTACAATTATCCCCGAGTATGGTATCTGCAAAAACTCTTCACCCCATCAGTAGAGCAGGATGTTACCGTAAATGATTTCCCTGTTTATCAAAAGGCAGACCGCCTGCTGAGCATTGATGACCTTAAAAAGGCCTTCCGCTCTCACTATGATGGCACTGAGCATGACCCCTATCTGCATTCCAACCCCAAAGAGCCGTATCGCCCCATATCCATCTTCCGCACCATCAACACTCATATTCTTCAGGTGCGCCCATGGCTCCCGATTCAAATAGGACGATTGAATTATATGGCTGAGGGTATGGCCGACCTTTCAGTGTTCCTGCCTCTATATCAGGGGATTACTTCTTACCCGAAAGCCTATGGAATAGGCACCAAGCGCTCGCAAAGCAGTTCCGCTTATTGGCTTTTCCGCAAGGTATCGGCATTAGGCATGCTGAATTACAACAAATATGCACCAATCATCAAGGAGCGATATGCGGATTTCGAGGCCAAAATGGCAAAGAGCCAGGAGGAGATGGA
>JAAZIW010000063.1 GCA_012800665.1 Rikenellaceae bacterium | reverse complement strand
GGATAATAAGCATATTTCAATAATAATTTAAGATAATTCTGTTTGTTTCGGGCTCAGCCCCTAATAAATCATACAAAGTTAGCATTTTTAAGCGAAAACGGCAACAATAAGAAACTCACTTAATTTGGCACCCTTTCAGTTTAAATTGGCTATATTTGTTATTCGATAGAAAACACTAATCCATGCCACAACAAATTGGTCATATTTCTCAAATTATAGGTCCCGTTGTGGACGTTCATTTCGAAATAGAGAAGCAAGATAAAAGGACGCTCCCTGCCATCCAAGAAGCGCTGAAGGTGATTCGTCCGAACGGCAAGAGCCTTATTATGGAGGTACAGCAGCATATCGGCGAAGATACCGTGCGTTGCGTTTCCATGGACTCTACTGACGGCTTGCAGCGCGGAATGGAGGCAATAACGACAGGCGCTCCAATACAAATGCCGGTGGGCGAGCAGGTCAGGGGGCGGGTGATGAATGTTACAGGTCAGGTAATAGACGGACTGGAAGAACTTGACCACAGCAGGAGGCTTCCGATTCACCGCGAGCCTCCAAAGTTCGAAGATCTTACCACCTCTACGGAAATTCTTTATACCGGTATCAAGGTAATCGACCTGTTGGAGCCTTACTTGAAGGGCGGAAAAATCGGCCTCTTAGGTGGCGCCGGTGTAGGTAAAACCGTACTCATCAAGGAGTTGATTAACAATATTGCCAAAAAGCACAAAGGCTTCAGCGTTTTTGCAGGCGTAGGGGAACGTACCCGAGAGGGTAATGATCTTATCCGCGAAATGATAGAGTCGGGTGTAATAAGGTATGGAGATGCCTTTGTCAAGGCGATGGAGGAGGGAAAGTGGGACCTCAGCCTGATAGATAAAGAGGAGCTTGTAAAAAGTCAGGTGTCTCTTGTATTCGGGCAGATGAATGAGCCCCCCGGGGCCCGCAGCAGCGTGGCCTTGAGCGGTCTTACTTTGGCGGAGAGCTTCCGCGATAGCGGCAACAGCGCATCACCCAAAGACATCCTCTTCTTTATAGACAATATCTTCCGTTTTACCCAGGCAGGCTCTGAAGTTTCGGCCCTTCTCGGCAGAATGCCGTCAGCCGTAGGCTATCAACCCACTCTCGCAAGCGAAATGGGCAAGATGCAAGAGCGCATCGCTTCCACTAAAAACGGCTCCATCACCTCGGTGCAGGCGATTTATGTGCCGGCAGACGACCTTACCGACCCTGCTCCGGCTACCACCTTCACCCATCTCGATGCCACAACGGTGCTAAGCCGTAAAATTACCGCACTCGGCATCTACCCCGCTGTAGACCCCCTGGAAAGCACCTCCCGCATACTTGATCCGAATATCGTAGGGCAGGAACATTACGACACGGCCCAGCGTGTCAAGCAGATTTTGCAGCGCAACAAAGAACTTCAAGACATAATCGCCATACTTGGTATGGATGAGCTTTCCGAAGAAGATAAAATCACGGTTAATCGCGCCCGCAGGGTTCAACGCTTTTTAAGTCAACCCTTCAGCGTAGCCGAGCAATTTACGGGCGTGCGCGGCGTTATGGTAGACATAAAAGACACCATAAATGGTTTCAAAAAAATCTTAGACGGCGAATGCGACTATCTGCCCGAGCAGGCTTTCCTGAATGTAGGAACCATAAAAGAAGCCATCAATAAAGGCGAAAAAATACTTTCAGAAGCCAAGGCATAATGAAAATAACCCTTTATACCATAGACTCCAACCGCAGCTTTGAAGCGGACTCGCTGCTCCTTCCAGGCGCTTACGCCCCATTCGAGGTGCTCAAAGGTCATGCTCCTATAATTTCTACTCTCGAAGCGGGGATAATCCGTTGGAGAGAAAGGGGCAAGGAAGAGAGTTTGCGGATAAAAACAGGGGTTGTAAGGGTAGTAAAAGATAATGTGGAGATTTGCGCAGAATTATGAAGAGATTTCTTGGGATATTGCTTTTATTGCTTCCGCTTTCGCTCGGGGCAAAGGACTTCGATGTTTCCGAGGTCGTTTTCGGGCATATAGGGGATGCTTATGAATGGCATGTCGCCAAGATAGGGCAAAAAGATATTGTGATTTGGCTGCCTGTAATTGTCCGCACGCACGATGGGCAGTGGCATGCCTTCTCTTCAAAAAATATTTCGGAAGAAAATTCGGAATATAAGGGCTTGCGCATAGCTGCGAAAGGACAGGCGCATGAGGGGAAAATCGTAGAAGCGGACGGCTCAAGGCCTGTAATGGATATAAGCATCACCAAAAATGTCCTGTCGCTTCTGATAAGCAGTTTATTGCTGGCTATATTGGTACTTCTCACCGCCCGCTGGTATAAAAAGCACGATGCCGGCAAAGTTGCCCCGAAGGGCTTGGCCGCCTTAATGGAGCCATTGATATTGATGATTCACGATATGGCCCGTAAAAACATCGGCGAAGAAAGTTACAGGCGCTACAGTCCTTTCCTGCTTACCGCATTCCTTTTTATATTGCTGAACAATTTTATGGGAATCATTCCGTTTTTCCCCGGAGGAGCCAATCTCACCGGCAATATAGCTTGCACATTGGCGCTTGCGCTTTTCACATTCTTTACCGTTAATTTAACAGGTACAAAGCATTATTACAAGGATATTTTCAATCCGTCCGTGCCCTGGTTTCTCAAGCCCATAATGGTGCCCGTTGAATTTTTCAGCGCCTTGGTAAAGCCATTGTCTCTCACAATCCGACTTTTCGCCAATATGCTGGCAGGCCATATACAGATTCTATGCATGGTGAGCATAATTTTCATAATGGCTAAATACGGAGGGGTTTTATTAGGGGGGATGAGTTTTATAAGCGTGGTTTTCGGACTTTTTTTGGATTGTTTAGAGATACTTATCTCTTTTATTCAAGCATATATTTTCACGATGTTAAGCTCTATTTATATAGGGCTTGCGCGTGCTAAAGAATAAACAAACTTAAATTTATACAATTATGTTAGGATTCATTATGTTACAGGCAGCCGCAGGAGCGGCTCTCGGCAAAATAGGCGCAGCATTTGCTGCAGCCTTAGCGGCATTTGCTGCCGGTTTTGGAATCGGCAAGGTGGGCAAAGCTGCAGTAGACAACATAGCCCGTCAACCCGAAGCGGCGGCTAACATCCGTACCACAACGATTATAGTTACCGGTATGATAGAAGGCGCCTGTCTTCTCGCCATCATTACCTGTCTTCTCGCCATCGTTCTGTAATGAGCCTGATTACTCCTGATGCCGGCCTGCTTTTTTGGATGGTCGTCATTTTCGCTTTGCTGCTTTTGATATTGACGAAGTGGGGTTTCCCTATTATAACCTCTTCAATAGAAAAGCGCTCGAATCGCATAGCCGAGTCTTTGCATAAGGCGGATGAAATCGACCTGAGGTTTGCAGGAGCGACCGCTGAGCATAATCGGATTATTGCTGATGCAAAAAGAGAGCAGGCGAAGATAATGGAAGAGGCTTTGGCCTCCCGCGAGCAGATATTGAAGCAGGCGAAGAAAGATGCTGCCGAACAAACGGCGCAAATGCTTGAGAAGGCGCGTATTCAGATAGAAGCCGATACCAAAAGCGCTCTTGCCGATATGCGTCGGCAGGTAGCCATGCTTTCGGTGGATATAGCCGAAAAGATAATCCGCTCCAAACTTTCCACCACTGAGGAGCAGAAACTCTTGATAGACAAGATGGTATCTGAAGCTTCGAGAACAACCGACAAGACTTCGTAAAGGATGAATATAGGGCTTATATCTTCCAGATACGCACGTGCGCTGCTGTTGCTTACCCAAAAGAATGGCAGCGGAGAGCAGGTTTTCTCTCAAGCCCGTGCTCTTCTGAAAGACCCGTCTACAGCCCCCACTCCTCTTGCAGAAGAGCTTGCCCGCCTTACTCTGCTGCTTCACCGCAACGGACGTGGAGAATGCATGCGCTTTATTCTAAACGACTTTATACAGCTTTACTGTTCTTCTGTCGGCGCTAAAATGGCACATCTTACCACTGCCATACCTGCCCCGGACTTGCCTGATAAAATCAGCAAACTACTCGGAGGAAAAATCTATTTTGATGTTGAGGTCGACCCCTCCATCGAGGGCGGTTTCGTTCTGATGGTGGGCGACAGTATGTTGGATGCCAGCGTCAAAGGGCAATTGGAACGTATCCGCAAGGAATTCCTTTTCCGGAACAGAAGAATAGTATAGCCCGCTAACATGCTGGAAATCTTAAAAAACGCAATAGTTAAATGATTTATGAGTAATATAAAACCAAGCGAAATATCGGAGATTCTTTTAGGACAGCTTCAAGATATGAACATCTCCGCCGATTTTGAGGAAACGGGGCGTGTGCTGCAGGTTTCGGACGGAGTGGCGCGCATTTACGGCCTCGCCAATGTCGAGGCGGGGGAATTGCTCGAATTCGCCTCCGGCATCAAGGCTGTGGCGATGAATCTCGAGGCGGATAATGTGGGTGCGGTGCTATTGGGTCCTACCGATCAGGTTAAGGAGGGGATGAGGGTAAGCAGATTGGGAAGGATAGCTTCGATTCCTGTGTCCGAAAAGATGATAGGGAGAGTTGTCAGCCCTCTTGGAGAGCCCTTGGATGGCTTGGGAGATATTGAAATAGATGATGCGGTGCTGATGCCTCTCGAGCGCAAGGCTCCGGGCGTAATCTACCGCCAACCAGTTAATGAGCCTCTGCAAACGGGCTTAAAGGCGATAGATTCTATGATTCCCATTGGTCGCGGCCAACGCGAACTCATAATCGGAGACCGTCAGACAGGCAAGACAGCTATTGCGATAGACACCATTATCAACCAGAGGTCAGAGTTTTTGGCAGGTAAACCTGTGATTTGCATTTATGTGGCTGTGGGCCAGAAGGGCTCTACGGTAGCTTCTATTGTAGATATTCTCCGCTCACACGGCGCTATGGATTACAGTATTGTGGTTGCGGCAACAGCGGCGGACCCCGCAGCACTGCAATATTATGCTCCTTTTGCAGGAGCTGCGATAGGCGAGTATTTTCGCGATACCGGCAGGCATGCTCTTGTGGTTTATGATGACCTTTCTAAGCAGGCGGTTGCATACCGCGAGGTTTCCCTTATTCTCCGCAGACCCTCCGGACGAGAGGCATACCCCGGAGATGTTTTCTATCTGCATTCGCGGCTTCTCGAACGCGCCGCCAAAATAATTGACCAGCAAGAAGTTGCCGAGCAAATGAACGACCTTCCCGAAGCCCTTCGCGGCCGTGTTAAGGCAGGAGGCTCGCTTACCGCTCTGCCAATTATCGAAACTCAGGCGGGAGATGTATCCGCATATATCCCTACCAATGTGATTTCCATTACTGATGGGCAGATATATTTGGAAACCTCGCTCTTCAACAGCGGTTTCCGCCCGGCCATAGATGTTGGAATTTCGGTTTCGCGTGTCGGCGGCTCCGCTCAAATAAAGAGCATGAAGAAAGTTGCAGGCACCCTAAAAATCGATCAGGCGCAATATGAGGAACTTGAATCTTTCAGCAAATTCTCATCCGACCTCGACAGGGTTACCGCCATGGCTTTGGACAAAGGGCGCAAGAATAATGAACTGCTCATCCAGCCGCAGTATTCGCCTATGCCTGTAGGAGAACAGGTTGCAGTGCTTTATTGCGGTACGCATGCTCTTATGAGTTCGCTTGATGTATCGCAAGTGCGTGATTTTGAGAAGCTTTTCCTCGACCGCATGCGCATTTCTTACCCTGAATTGTTAGAGCGCCTTGGTTCCGGTGAAATCTCGCGCGAAGCCGAGAAGATTATAGAGAAGGAAGCAAGTGAAATTTGCAGTTTACTGAAAACAGAGAATAACTGATGTCATCGTTAAGGGAGATAAAAGACAGGATAGGTTCTATTCGTTCGACGCTGAAAATCACCGGCGCCATGAAACTTGTCGCCTCTGTCAAATTCCGCAAGGCGGAGCGCGCCCTTAAAGCAATCCTGCCCTACGAATCCACCCTTATCTCCATCTTCCGAGACACTCTTTCTGCTGCTGCTTCCGCTCGCTCTTTCTCTGTCGGCAGTTCTCTTGGTTCCTCTTTCGGCGCTTCTGCTGATTTTTCTCCTTCTTCCGGCTCTACCTCTGTCGGCAGTTTCTCCGGTTCCGGTAATTCAGCTTCTGCTTCCGTCAGGCCTTCTTCTGCACCAGACAGCCCCGACGGCTCTACTGCCTTCGGACATGCAAGCTCTTCCGCTTTATCTGATGAAGAACAAAAGATTCTTGATTCATTTACTTCGGCCCAAACTCCTTCGGATGATAAAAATCCGCAGAATAAGGTAGCTGTTGTGGCTCTTGCAAGCAACTCCTCCCTTTGCGGCTCATTCAACAGCAATATCCTTCGCAAAGTTGAGGCTGTTTTAGAGCATCTCAACAGAAATGCCGACATCTTCGCCATAGGCCGCAAAATCGCCGACCCCCTTCGTAAAGCCGGCTTCCCGTCCCCTGCCGTCCCTATTTTCG
>JAAZIW010000062.1 GCA_012800665.1 Rikenellaceae bacterium | reverse complement strand
GGAAGATATGGGCGAGGCCTATCCCGAACTGAAGGCCCAGCAAACGATTATAGAAAATGTTATCCGTGAGGAAGAAATGGCATTCCTGCGCACGCTCGACCGCGGTATAAAATTGATGGACGAGTATATGGCTAAAAACGCCGACTCTAAAATCATATCCGGTACAGATGCTTTTTCACTCTACGACACTTTCGGCTTCCCTATCGACCTCACTTGCTTAATCGCCGGTGAAAATGGTTACAGCGTAGATATGGAGGGCTTCAAAATAGAATTGGAAAAGCAAAAGGAACGCGCCCGCAATGCTGCGAGCAGTACTTTCGGTGACTGGACTGTTTATCACGAAGGGGACAGCGTAGAGTTTACCGGTCACGATGAAACCGTGCATAAAGGCGCCTTGCTGCTCAAGAGCCGCAGTGTGGAGGAGAAGAAAAAGAGCATGATTCAGCTTGTATTCGATGTCACTCCGTTTTATGGAGAGATGGGAGGAGAGGTAGGCGACACCGGCGCAATTATAAGCGCAGACGGCGAAAGGATACCTATCCTGAATACGATAAAGGAAAATGAATTAACTATACATGTGGCAGAAAAACTGCCTGCGAATTGCGAGGGCGCCTTTACTCTTGAAGTGGATGCGGAAAGAAGGCAGAAGGTTGCAAACAACCATTCCTGCACCCATCTTTTGAATAAAGCCCTTATAGAAGTTTTAGGAGGGCACGTCGAGCAGAAAGGCTCTTATGTGTGTGAGAATTATTTCCGCTTCGACTTCTCTCACTTCGAAAAACTTAGTAGGGAGCAAATTACAGCCGTGGAGAGCCGCGTCAATCAGCTTATCCGCCGGAACTTTCCCTTGGTGGAAAAGCGTGATGTCACCATGGAGGAGGCAAATGAAATGGGAGCCATTGCTCTTTTCGGCGAAAAATACGGCGAAAGAGTGCGCGTAGTCAACTTTGGTCCCAGCACCGAACTCTGCGGCGGCTGCCACACCAGTGCAACCGGCAATATAGGGCTGTTTAAGATAAACTCCGAGTCTGCCATAGCAGCCGGCATACGTCGCATAGAAGCCGTAACGGGAGAGGAAGCTGAGGCTCTTGTAAACGAGCTTCAAAACACTATACGAAGCATAAGGAGCATGCTTAACAATGCTGCTGATGTCAGCGCAGCCATAAGCAAAATGATAGAGGACAACGATTCCTATAAGAAACAGCTTGCCGAGGCATTCAAAGAAAAAACTCTACAATACAAAAATGAATTGCTGAGCAAGAGCGTTACCATAAACGGACATAATGTCATAAAGCTCACTGAGGCGCCCGACTTCACCATGCTACGCGATGCCGCCACAATGTTGCAAAGGGAAGCAGAGAATCTTGTGATTACCGCCGCCCTCGAACTTGAGGGCAAAGCTCAACTGCTGCTTATGTACAGCCACGACTTGGTAGTTGCCGGCAAAAACGCCGGAGCGGATATACGCGAGGCCGCAAAATACATACAGGGAGGAGGAGGAGGCCAGCCCGGTCTTGCAATGGCAGGAGGCAAGAATGTTGCAGGATTGG
Organism: Rikenellaceae bacterium; assembly: GCA_012800665.1. GTDB lineage: Bacteria > Bacteroidota > Bacteroidia > Bacteroidales > UBA932 > Cryptobacteroides. The sequence continues at coordinate 1,407 of JAAZIW010000062.1, read as the reverse complement.
GAGAAGCCATGCAGAAATTGTTGGAAAAGATTTAATTGTTTAATTCCCCGTGAAGAGGCTCGACCGGTTCATATTAAAGTCATTCTTAGGGCCGTTTTTTGCGATCCTGCTTGTGGTGATATTCATCCTGATGATGCAATTCCTCTGGGTGTATATCGATGAATTGGTGGGAAAGGGCCTGAGCTTGGGGGTTATATTGGAATTTATGTTTTGGGGAAGCTGCACCACTCTTCCCCTATGCCTTCCCCTCTCCACTCTATTGGCATCCATGATGACGGTGGGGCAAATGGCAGAAAACAACGAACTGATGGCCATACGGGCTTCCGGCATATCTCTTTCCAGAGTACTTCTCCCTCTTATGATAAGCGCCGTTATCATCTCGATAGTCGCCTTCTTTGTCTGCAATAACCTCGTGCCCAAGGCTTATAACGAAATCTATACTCTCAGGGACGATATAGGCAAGACCAAGAATGAAATCAAAATCCCCGCAGGCACTTTTTACGATGGCATAGAAGGGTACATACTAAGGGTGGAGGATCAGGATAAAGTTTCGGGCGTGATGCGCGGCGTAATGGTTTACGACCATACCGACAACAGGGGCAACACCTCCCTTATTTTAGCCGACTCCGCCCTTATGAAGATGAGCAAGAACAAAGACTATCTTATCTTCACCATGTATGATGGGGCCAGCTATATGGAAACCAATATCCAAAGATACAGGGACACCACTTTTGAGGTGCAGCATGTGGACTTTTATCGACAGGAACTCATAATCCCGTTAAAAAACTACTCTTTTGAAAAATCCGACTCCAGCCGTTTCGGCGACCAGGCGAATTCCATGAAATTGGTCCAACTTGCTGCCGAGCAGGACACTTTGCGTAAAAGTACAAAGAAGGCGCATGACAAACAATATAACGCCATCAGGCAAAGCGGCTATTTCAATTTGACATCGCAGCTCGATACCGCCGTTATAAAAACCAAGGGCGAAATGCCTGCTTTCGAAAATGAGGAATTTCTTGTTTGGAACGACCTTTCAAGGGAGATAAGAGCTTATGAGCGCGCAAGGGAGAAGTCGATAAGGTTAGGAGGAGATATTAACAGCCACTCCTATGAGGTTTTTGACTATTTGTATCGCCTTAGACGCATAGATATTGCGTACTTGAAAAAGTTTGCACAAGCACTTGCCTGTCTGCTGTTGTTCTTCATAGGGGCTCCGCTGGGAGGACTTATCAAGAAAGGCGGATTGGGCTCCAGTGCAATAATTTCGGTGCTGTTTTTCGTGCTTTATTGGGTGGTTGATATTTCCGGCACCAAACTCGCCCGCGACGGAGCGGCAAGCGCATGGGTGGGCGCCTTCATTTCGGCATTCGTGCTCGCCCCCATCGGGGCTTTCCTCACATACAAGGC
>JAAZIW010000061.1 GCA_012800665.1 Rikenellaceae bacterium | reverse complement strand
GAACCGGTTTAGGCGGTGCATCTGCTGCTGCCACTCTTGGAGAATTAGGTTATAATGTAAAGATATTTTGCATTAGCGACTCTCCAAGACGCGCTCACTCCATTGCAGCGCAGGGCGGTATAAATGCAGCTAAAAACTATCAAAACGATAATGATTCGGTTTTCAGGCTTTTCGAAGATACCATTAAGGGCGGAGACTATCGCAGCCGCGAAGCGAATGTTTATCGTCTTGCTGAAGTAAGTTCGGCGATAATAGACCAATGTGTGGCTCAAGGCATTCCGTTTGCACGCGAATATGGCGGTTATCTTGCCAATCGCTCCTTCGGCGGAGTACAAGTAAGCCGTACTTTTTATGCCCGCGGACAAACCGGCCAGCAACTGCTTTTGGGAGCTTACGCATCTCTTAACCGTCAGATTGCCGCCGGTACCGTAAAATGCTATCCGCGTTATGAAATGCTTGACCTTGTAGTAATAAACGGGCAGGCAAAGGGTATAATTGCTCGAAATCTTATATCCGGCGGTTTGGAAAGATTCGGCGCTCATGCAGTTATAATTGCTACCGGAGGTTACGGAAATGCATATTTCCTTAGCACCAACGCAATGTATTCCAACGGCTCTGCTATTATGCAGTGCTATCGCAAGGGAGCCTATTTTGCAAATCCATCCTTTGCTCAGATTCATCCCACCTGCATTCCCGTGCATGGTGAGCAGCAAAGTAAACTGACGCTTATGAGCGAGAGTTTACGCAATGACGGTCGAATTTGGGTACCCAAGAAAAAAGAAGATGTGGAAAAACTTCGCAATAAGGAGGTGAAACCATCGCAAATTCCCGAAGAAGACCGCGATTATTATCTCGAGCGCCGTTATCCTGCTTTCGGTAATCTTGTTCCCCGTGATGTGGCTTCCCGCGCAGCCAAAGAGAGATGCGATGCCGGCTTTGGAGTAAACGAAACAGGCAAAGCAGTTTTCCTGGATTTTGCTGATGCTATTCAAAGGCTTGGTCACCAGAGGGTTGAAGAGCGTTATGGAAACCTGTTCGAAATGTATCAAAAGATTACCGACTCTGACCCCTGGCAAGAACCTATGATGATATATCCTGCCATTCACTATACCATGGGTGGAACTTGGGTGGATTATGATCTTCAATCTACAGTGCCGGGTCTTTATTCGATAGGTGAAGCCAATTTCTCTGACCACGGTGGCAACAGGCTCGGAGCTTCTGCACTTATGCAAGGCTTGGCTGATGGTTATTTCATTATTCCCGTTACAATAGGAGACTATCTTTCTCACAAAATCAACGAGCCGAAAACAGATGTCAGCGCCATTGAATTCGTTGAAGCCGAAAAGAGCGTTCAAGCGCGTATAGACAAACTTTTATCTATAAAAGGCAAGACCCCCGTAGATGTTCTACATAAAAAATTCGGCAATATAATGTGGGAATATGTGGGTATGGCCCGCACGGAAGAAGGTCTTAAAACCGCAATGAAGGAAATCAAGGCCGTGAGGGAAGAATTTTATAAAGATGTATGTGTGCCCGGAACTCAATATGAATTCAATCAAGAATTGGAAAAGGCGCTGCGTTTGGAAGATTTCTTCGATATCGGCATGCTGATGGCACGTGATGCTCTTGAGCGTAAAGAGTCCTGCGGCGGGCATTTCCGTCTTGAAAGCCAGACAGAGGATGGCGAAACCAAGCGCGATGACAAAAACTTCATGTATGTTTCCGTTTGGGAATACAAGGGCGAAGGCGTTGAGCCTGTGAAGCATAAAGAGCCTCTTAAATTTGAGTTTGTCGAGGTAAAAACCCGTAATTATAAAGAATAAGCGAGTATGGAATTTAATCTCAAAATATGGCGGCAGAAAAACGCCAAGGCAAAAGGCCGTTTCGAGACCTATCATATAAGTGGAATAGAGCCGGATTCCTCTTTCCTCGAGATGTTGGATATATTGAATGAGCAGCTTATACGCGAAGGGGCAGACCCAATTGCAGTAGAAAGAGGCTGTAAAAGCGGAGGACCGGTAGCCTTTGACCACGACTGCCGCGAAGGTATTTGCGGAGCATGCGGACTGTATATAGACGGCCGCGCACATGGTCCGGACGATAGAATTACCACCTGCCAGCTTTTCATGCGTCATTTCAAAGATAGTGCAACAATTACTATAGAGCCTTTCCGTTCAAGGGCTTTCCCGGTAATAAAAGACCTTGTAGTGGACCGCACCGCTTTCGATAAAATTCTTCAGGCGGGAGGTTTTATCAGTGTACGCACAGGTTCGGCTCAGGATGCCAATGCTATTCTCGTCGATCACGAAACAGCGGAAAAGAGCATGGATGCAGCTTCTTGCATAGGTTGCGGGGCTTGTGTTGCTACCTGCAGGAACGGTTCTGCTATGCTCTTTGTTGCTGCAAGGGTAAGTTCGTTGGCTTTGCTCCCGCAAGGCAAACCTGAAGCTGCCAAACGTGCAGCGGCAATGGTTGCAAAGATGGACGAATTAGGCTTTGGCAACTGTACCAACACAAGGGCTTGTGAAATGGAATGCCCTAAGAGTGTGAGTATCGAAAACATCGCACGATTGAATCGCGAGTTCCTTAAAGCCAAGTTTACAGAAAAGGCTTAAGGGTATGAAGAAAAAGGCGATAGAGTTTATCTGTCGCCTTTTTTCTTACTACCTATTTCTCCCTATTCATCACCATAAAAAGTTATTGAAAGGATATCTTCCTGCGTGTATTTCCGCCACCATTTTATAGATGTCGTTACGCAGTTTAGGCAATCCCTCTTTTGTTAGTGCACTGATAAAAATACAGGGACTTTTTTCGCGCGCTATCCAACTGCTCTTCAGGTCTTCGAGTGAGCGGTTTTCTTTTGTAGGGGGTTCAATAGAGAATTTGTCGTATTCCTTATATGTATAAGCATCAATTTTATTGAAGACTACATATATTGGTTTATTTCCTGCACCTATTTCTCTAAGCGTATTTTCCACCACTTCCATTTGTTCTTCAAAGCCCGGATGTGAAATATCCACCACATGAACAAGTATATCCGCTTCACGCACCTCGTCCAAGGTACTCTTGAATGCTTCTATTAATTGCGTGGGGAGTTTGCGTATAAAACCTACGGTGTCGCTCATCAAGAAAGGAACGTTTTCTATAACTATCTTTCTTACAGTGGTCTCGAGGGTTGCAAATAGTTTATTTTCTGCAAAAATATCGGATTTTGCAAGCAGATTCATAAGAGTGCTTTTGCCTACATTAGTGTAGCCGACAAGCGCAAGTCGTACGAGTTGACCGCGATTGCTCCGTTGCGTATTCATCTGCCTGTCAACTTTCGCAAGCTGTTTGTTAAGCCGGTTGATTCTGTCTCTTACTATACGTCTGTCGACTTCTATCTGGGTTTCACCCATACCGCCTCTCAAGCCTCTTCCACCCCTTTGTCTTTCAAGGTGTGTCCACATGCCTGCAAGACGGGGCAGCATATAATTATACCTTGCAAGTTCTACCTGCATTTTGGCATATGAAGTTTTTGCCCTCTGCGCAAAGATTTCCAAGATAAGGCTTGTACGGTCGATGACAATGCAATCCTTTATAATGCGCTCGATGTTTCGTTGCTGCATACCGGAGAGTTCATCATCGAAAATACAATAACGTATGCCGTTTTCCTTACAATAATCTCCGATTTCTTCTACCTTACCTCTTTTTATATAGGTGGCGCCATCCGGCTTCTCTAACTTTTGAATGAAGGTTTTATCGCCTTGTATACCCGCAGTTTCTGCTAAAAATTCAAGTTCCTCCAGATATTCTTTTATCTGTCTTTCGTCATCATTTTGCAGTATAATGCCGACAAATACCGCTCTTTCGTTGAGTTCTACTTCCATTCAAATCAAAATCTATTCAAAAAAAGGCCATCCTTTTGGACGGCCTTGAATATACCGGTTTTTTATTATCTAAGTTGGAATATTACAGGGAAAGTGTAGGTAACCTTTACAGCGCGGTCCCTCTGTTTGCCGGGAGACCATTTTGGAGACATGGATACTACGCGAACGGCTTCTTTGTCGAGAACAGGATCCACTCCGCGAACTACCACTACATTGGAAATCCTGCCGTCAGTCCCTACGGTAAATTGGAGCATTACCCTGCCTTGAATGCCGTTTTCTTTGGCAATTTCGGGATATTCGAGCCTGCTGTTCACCCAATTTCTGAAAGTATTGGCGTCTCCTCCTTGGAACGAAGGCTTTGTTTCCACCAATTGGAAGGGTATGGCCTCTTCCTCAATCTCTTCTTCGGCAACCTCCTCTATATAATCCATAATCTGAACTCCTAAATTAGCATCATCTTCGAGATTAAGGATTTTATTGTCCACCTCTATTTCGTCGTCAACAATACTGATTTCATCGGATAAAACCGGGATATCGGGTATTTCGGGGGGAGGTGGAGGGGTTTCTTGAGTAATAGGAACCATTTCCTCTTCAATAATTTCCTCTACTTTGGCAGTCATAACAGATTCCTTTTTCTCGTGAGAACTGTATTCGAAGGCCGCAAGAGTTACAGCTAAGGCAATTACCAAGCCGATTTCGAAGAAAAGCAATCTTTTGTTTTCGAGGTTGGCTTTAGGTGATTTCTTAATTTCCATAATACGTATATACTTTCGTTATATTCTTTATTTATTGCAGACTATTCTGCAACTTCAAAGGTACAGCATTTTATTTTTATTTCCAACATTTTCTTAAAATTATAAATTCTTTGACTTTTTCTTTTATTTATTGTTTTAATGAATTGATGTATCTTTGCAGCCATGATTAAGTACTTTAACGAGGACATAGATTTTACTTTTAAGGGAAAATTGGCGAATAACCGCTGGCTTCGCTTTGTTGCTTCTGCCGAGGTAAGAAAGATTGGAGATATTAACATAATATTTTGTTCCGACACTTATTTGCTTGACATAAATCTTAAGTATCTCGGTCACGACTATTTTACAGATATAATTACTTTCGATTATTGCGAAGGAAATGTTTTGTCAGGAGACCTTTTTATAAGTATAGATTCCGTTCGAGAAAATGCATTATTATATAAGGTTGATTTTTTCGATGAACTTTACCGTGTGATTGTCCACGGTATCTTGCATTTGATTGGCTATAAAGACGAGAGCGAAGAAGAGCAAGCGCAGATGCGTGCCAAAGAAGATTATTATCTTTCACTTCGCCAAAGCGTCACAGGAGAAAGTTGAAATGTTTCCGGATTATGATATTATAGTTGTCGGGGGAGGGCACGCAGGGTGTGAAGCAGCACTTGCCGCAGCAAAGCTCGGCTCGAAAGTTTTGTTGATTTCTATGAATATGCAAGGATTTGCGCAGATGAGCTGTAATCCTTCTATCGGCGGAATAGCTAAAGGTCAGATAGTCAGAGAGATAGATGCGCTTGGCGGGCAGATGGGCCTGATAACTGATGCCAACACCCTACAATTTCGGATGCTTAATCGCTCCAAAGGCCCGGCCATGTGGAGTCCTCGTGCTCAATGCGATAAAGCAGCCTTTTCTCGGACTTGGCGCAGAATTCTCGAAACTCACCCGAACTTAGATATTTACGAAGATATTGCAAAGGAATTCCTCTTTGAGAATTCCAAAATCGTCGGCGTTCGTACAAATACCGGAGCAATTTTCAAATCTCGCGCACTTATTCTTACAGCCGGAACCTTTTTGGACGGCAAAATTTTCATCGGGAAACACGAATTCGCAGGAGGACGGATAGGGGAGGCTCCTTCGTTAGGTCTTACCGAACAACTTAAAGAAAGAGGAATAAGATGTGACAGGATGAAGACAGGAACTCCTGCCCGAATTGATATTAAATCCGTTGATACTCAGAGATTTACAGTTCAGTCGGGGGATCCTTTTCCGGAGCGCTTCAGCTTTATGCCCATTCCTTCCGCTGTTCAAGGCGGTAATGCTCAAATGAGCTGCTATATCCTCCACACCAACGAAAAAGTTCATGATACCCTGAGGAAAGGCTTTGAGCAGTCTCCGCTTTTTACCGGCATAATACACGGTCTCGGTCCTCGTTATTGCCCGAGTATCGAAGATAAATTGAGGGTTTTCCCCGACAATCCCGCTCATCAACTTTTCCTTGAGCCGGAAGGTCGTTATACAACAGAATATTATCTTCAGGGTTTTTCTTCATCGCTTCCTTTGGAGATTCAAATAGAAGCATTGCATCAAATCAAAGGTCTTGAAAACGCCAGAATTTTCAAACCCGGTCATGCCGTTGAATATGATTTTTTCGACCCCACCCAGCTTCGCAAAACTTTAGAGTCGAAGAAGGTAGAAAGCCTTTATTTAGCCGGTCAGGTTAACGGAACGACCGGTTATGAGGAAGCTGCCGCTCAGGGGATAATGGCCGGCATTAATGCCCATTTGAAATTAAACGAAAGAGAGCCGTTTATACTAACCCGCTCTCAGGCTTATATCGGCGTTTTAATTGACGACTTGCTGACTAAAGGCGTAGACGAACCTTATAGAATGTTCACCTCGCGCGCCGAATATCGGATATTGTTAAGGCAGGATAATGCTGATTTCAGACTTACAGAACTTGGTCATTCCGTCGGTCTTGTAGACGAGGAACGCTATTCTTTAACTATGAAAAAGTTAGAACAGACTGAGCGTCTTTCATCCTTTTGCAAGTCGAAAAATCTAACCCCCTCGCAGGCAAACTTTTATTTATCATCTGTTGATTCTCAGCCCATTACAGAATCAAAGAAGATTGCCGATTTAACCCTCAGGCCTGAGGTCAAGCTGAGCGATTTGCTAAAAATTGTTCCACGTGGAACGTGGGAAGATAAAGTTGTAGAGTCTGTAGAGATTTCTCTTAAGTATGCAGGATATATCGAAAGAGAAAAGAAAAACGTAGAAAAACTTTTACGACTCGAAGATTTAAAAATTCCTGAAGGTTTTGATTTCAGCAAAGTGTCAGGTCTTACCATTGAGGCTCGTCAAAAGCTAACTAGATATCAGCCCGCCACATTGGCTCAAGCCTCCCGTATTTCGGGAATTTCTCCTTCAGATATTTCTGTCTTGCTGGTTTACTTTGGGAGGTAAAATTGTTCCACGTGGAACAATTTTAGAGAATTTGCAGGGCGTCTTTGATGAGTTCTTCCACCTTTGCTTCCGGCTTTTTTGACGCGATTTTTTGCAAGGCCTTGGTGACTGCCGACTTATTGAAACCAAGCATAACAAGGGCCTGTGTCGCCTCCTCAACTATTTGATTATCAATAGCTTTGAAGATTTCTTCTGCTGATTTTCCATCTCCCTTGACTATCTTGTCTTTTAGTTCAAGAATCAAGCGTTGCGCAGTTTTTACACCAATCCCTTTTACCGATTTCAAGCGGTTTATGTCCTCACTTAAAACAGCCCGCTCAAACTCCTCGGTACTCATAGACGACAGCACCATCCGGGCAGACGCGGCTCCCATGCCGGAAACGCTCGTTATCAGCCGGAAAAGAGCCCTTTCTTCTTTATCCGCAAAGCCGTAGTCCACGCTTGTTCCATCTCGCGGATTAACCTGTTGTTGTACAAAAACAGTGGCTTCGCTTTTGTTCTCCAAAGCAGTATAGGTTTGCAGGGAAATCTCCATTGCGTGACCTATACCGGAGTTTTCTATAACAATGCGGGTGGGGTTAAGTTCGACAACGCGCCCAGAAATGTAATCGATCATATCTGCAAAAATAGTGAAATAAATGCTAACTTTGTATCCCTATGTCGTCTATCAAAGAATTAAGAGCGGAATTTCCGCAGTTGAGCGTAAAGGTATATAACAAACCGCTTGTCTATTTGGATAATGCGGCCACTTCTCTGCGCCCTCGCAGCGTTATTGCCAAGTGGGATGAAATGTCTTCGAAATACAGCGCAAACCTTCATCGGGCCATACATACAATAGCAAACCGCGCAACAGAGGAATTTGAAAATGCGCGTATTGCTGCTGCCCGCTTTATAGGCGCATCATCCGAAAAGGAGATAATTTTCACCAGCGGGACCACCCAAGCCTTGAATCTTGTGGCCTACAGCCTTGGAGAAATGAAAAACTTTCTCCGTCCCGGAGACGAAATTATTATAGGCGAGGCGGAACATCACTCTAATATCCTTCCCTGGCAGCTTTTGGCAGAGCGCAAGAGCCTTAAAATCAAAGTGTTGCCGGTAGATGAAAACGGTTATCTCCGTATAGAGGAATTACCCTCGCTCGTTAGCGGCCGCACCAAAATCTGCTGCATTGCCCATATATCCAATGTGCTGGGCATAATCAACCCCGTCCGCGAGATTTCCGATTATTGCTGCAAAAGAGGCGTTTTGACGGTAATTGACGGCGCTCAGGGTGTCGCACATTGCGAGGTGGATGTTAAGGCCTTAGGGGCGGACTTTTACGCTTTTTCGGGACATAAACTTTATGCCGCATCGGGAACGGGTGTTCTTTGGGGGAGAAAAGAGCTTTTAGACCGCATGCCTCCATATATGGGCGGCGGTGAAATGATAAGCAGCGTGAAATGGTCGGGAAGCAGCTTTGCCCCTGTTCCGCAAAAATTCGAGGCGGGTACGCAGAATATGGCGGGAGTTCCCACCTTGGTTCCGGCTTTCAGGTGGGCGGAAAAATTCAGGGAATATCCCGAATTGGATGGTATAAAGCATTATCTATTAGAGACTTTGCCTCAAATAGAGGGCCTTCGTCTTTTTGGAAACCCATTAAAAATAGAAGATAAAATCCCCCTTTTCTCACTTGCCGTAAAAGGCGCTCATCACGAGGATTTAGCCTTGATTTTGGATAAAATGGGGATTGCCGTCCGTTCCGGACAGATGTGCGCACAGCCGTTGATGGAGCGTTATGGAGTAACGGGTATGATAAGGGCATCTTTTGCGCCATACAATACGCAGGAAGAGGCGGAATATTTTGTAAAGAGCCTGCAAAAGGCGTTGAAAATGTTAAAATGATTAGTATAGAAGAGGCAAAAAGAGCAGTTGTCGAAGATTTTTCGATGTTCGAAGAGTGGCTCGATAAATATGAATATCTGATAGAGTTGGGTAATAAATTAGAGCCTTTTTCGGATACTCTCAAAACCGACGACCGCCTTATAAAGGGCTGCCAGTCAAGGGTTTGGCTGGATACATCTTTCAGGGACGGCAAACTCTTTTTCAGTGCGGACTCCGATGCCTTGATCACGAAAGGCATAATTTCTTTGCTAATAAACGTTTATTCCGGGCGCACCCCGAAGGAAATAGCCGAGGATGACTTTTCTTTTATCGAAAGCATAGGGCTGAAAGAGAATCTTTCCCCCACAAGGGCCGGCGGCCTTGCATCTATGATAAACACAATCCGCGAGGAGGCGGTAAAATATAATGTCTGAAGTACTTACACCCGAAGATGTGCGCGAGCTTGCGCCTCTTTACGATGCGGTGATTTTGGCTCTGAAACAGGTTTACGACCCCGAAATTCCGGTAAACGTCTACGACCTCGGCCTTATTTACGAACTCAATATCAACAAGGCTCGTGAGGTTTCTATAAAAATGACCTTCACAGCCCCCAATTGTCCCATGGCTGATTATTTGTTGGCAGAGGTAAGAGAGAGCGTTATGCTGACTCCGGGTATAAAGTCCTGCGCCATAGAGGTGGTGTTCGAGCCCTTGTGGGACAGGAGCATGCTCAGCGATGAAGCCCGCATTGCGCTTGGTTTTGACCCCGAAATGTAATGGCGGAGGTATATTTACTGTTAGGCAGCAATCTCGGCGACCGCAAGGCGAATTTGAAAAGAGCCCTTGCAATGTTGGATACCGCTCTCGGTCCTCGCAAGAAACAATCCGGAATGCTTGATAATAAGGCGCTTGGATTTGAGGGGCCGGATTTTTTGAACTGCGTTGCCCGTTACCGCACCCGCCGCCGTCCGAACACGATTCTTCGCATATGTAAAGAGATAGAATATAAAATGGGGCGCAGGGAAACGCCGGAATTTGCTCCTGACGGCAGAAGAATTTTTCATAATCGCATTATAGATATAGACATTTTACTATATTGCCCTGCCGCTACACCGAAGCAGTCCATACACGTAGACAGCCCCGAATTGACGCTTCCGCATCCGCAGATAGAGAGCAGAAGTTTTGTTAAGCCCTTATTAAAAGAAGTTTTGTAAAACCCTTAAATAGAAAAAATATGAAAGCAGCAGTTTATCTCGGTTCCCGTCCCGGAAGCAGTCCGGAGTTTTGTGAAAGCGCCCGTGAAACCGGCCGCCTTTTTGCCGAAAATGGCATAGAGGTGGTGTATGGCGGAGCCAAAGTAGGGAGTATGGGAGCGCTGTTCGAGGGGGTGCGCGAGGGAAAGGGGAAAGTGACAGGCGTTTTTCCCAAGAATTTCAAGGGGCGCAAAGAGTATGCTCAGAAGGGCTTGGATGTTTTTCAGGATGGCGAGGGTTACGAGGACTATAAGGTGATAGAAACCGTCGATTTGGATGAGCGTATACGCACCATTGAGGGTTTGGTGGATGTATGTGTGCTGCTGCCCGGCAGCTACGGCTCTATGCATGAGTTTTTTTCCTTCTTTGAGGCAAATGTAATCGGCACTATCAATAATAAGCCATTGGCAATACTCAATCTTAACGGCTATTACAATCCTTTGTTGGAGCTCATAAAAAATATGGAGGACGCCGGTTTTTCCAACTCCGGAGACCTCCAATCGTTGATTGTCGCCGATAATCCGGCAGATTTGGTATCAACAGTGGCTGCCTTAAAGATTTCTTAAAAGATTATTCAGATTAACCTTTGCATCAATTCTGTCGCGAAGCTCTGCGATAGGCACCCGCTCTTGAGCCATAGTGTCGCGGTCGCGTATAGTGGCGCAATTATCTTCCAATGATTCGTGGTCGATGGTAACACAGAAGGGGGTCCCGATGGCATCCTGCCTGCGGTAGCGGCGGCCTATGGTATCTTTCTCCTCATATTGGCAATTGAAGTCGTATTTAAGAAGAGCCATAACCTCCTGTGCCTTGCCGGTAAGACGCTCATCCGTTCTGAGCAAAGGCAGAACGGCCACTTTTACGGGAGCGAGCGGGGCGGGAAGGCTTAAAACCACGCGGCTCTCTCCGCCTTCCAACTCCTCAACGGTATATGCGCGCGAAAGCAGGGAAAGGAACATACGGTCCAAGCCGATTGAGGTTTCTACGCAGTAGGGAATGAATTTTTCTCCTGTTTCCGGGTCAAAATATTGCAGATTGCGTCCGCTCATTCTCTGATGATTCGCCAGGTCGAAATCGGTACGCGAATGTATGCCCTCGAGTTCCTTGAAGCCGAAGGGGAATTTAAACTCGATGTCGGTGGCGGCATTGGCGTAATGAGCTAACTTTTCATGGTCGTGGAAGCGGTAGTTTTCGGCTCCTAACCCTAAGTTTTCGTGCCATTTGAGGCGCTCTGCCTTCCAGAATTCAAACCACTCCATTTCGGTCCCGGGCTTGCAGAAGAATTGCATCTCCATCTGCTCGAATTCCCTCATACGGAAAACGAACTGCCTGGCAATCACCTCATTACGGAAAGCCTTGCCGATTTGAGCGATACCGAAGGGGATTTTCATGCGGCCGGTTTTCTGCACATTTATATAGTCCACGAAAATGCCTTGTGCGGTTTCGGGGCGCAGATAAATAGTGTCCGCTCCCTCTCCTGTGCTGCCGAACTGAGTGCTGAACATCAGAT
>JAAZIW010000060.1 GCA_012800665.1 Rikenellaceae bacterium | reverse complement strand
GCTCAAGGCTGAACTGCTTTCCCGTGATGAACGTACCGGAGAAGTGCGCTTCAGTTGGAAAGGAGGTGAAGCTTTTTCGAATGTCCTGGAGTATTGCGGACAAATGCCCATCCCTCCTTATTTGAACAGAAAGACCGAGTCCATCGATAAAGAGCGCTATCAAACAATATATGCTCAAATCAGAGGCTCTGTGGCTGCTCCTACAGCCGGTCTTCACTTCACAAAGGCTGTTATGGATGCAATAAAGGCACGCGGCATCAATGTAGAAACCATCTGCCTCCATGTAGGTGCAGGCACTTTCCTCCCCGTTAAAAGCAGTCTTATTGCCGAACATCCCATGCATCGCGAACCTTTTTCGATAAGTTTGGATTTCTTGCAAGAATTGAGATTCAGCGGTAAAAAAATTATAGCTGTAGGCACAACCTCAGTCCGCAGTTTGGAAAGTTTATACTATATAGGTGTGGATTGTCTGGAGAATGGCAAGCCCGAAGATGTAGAACAGTGGGCGCCCTATACAAGAGATTATCCTTATAGTCTTGATGAGGCTCTGGATGGGATAATAGCCTATTTGCAGAACAATAATCTGAATGAGCTCAAGATAGGTACGCGCATTATAATAGTTCCCGGTTTCAAGTTCAGAGTGGTGGATATGATGATAACCAATTTTCATCAGCCGGAAAGCACTCTCTTGCTGCTTGTATCTGCTTTTGTCGGCGGAGATTGGAAAAATATTTATAATTATGCACTTGGGCACGATTTTCGCTTCTTGAGCTACGGTGACTCATCCCTTCTTTATAAAACTATATAACCATGTCTGACGAAGAATTCTCAAATATTTCTCCATATACGGACGAAGAGGCGGTGGCGGCGCTAAAGCGCTTGAGCCATCATCCCATGCTCCCATTCATCAGTAAGTACCTTTTTCCCAAGGAGCGTGTGAACTTGTTGGCAAAAGCGCTGCGAAAAGTTGAAAGCATAGACGATTTTCAGCAAACCGTCATGTCTAAGGTGGTTTCGGCTGTAGTGGACTCCACATCTGCCGGCTTTACTTATGACGGTATCGAAAATATTAAAGGTGATCGAAAGTTTCTGGCTATAAGCAATCATCGGGATATTATCCTTGACCCCGCCCTTACGCAGTGGACTTTTTTTAACGAGGGGCTTCCCATGACTCAGATTTGTGTGGGCAGCAACCTGCTTAGCAGCCGCACCTTTGAAGATCTTCTGCGCAGCAATCGCATGATAAAGGTAATCAGGGGCATTTCTGCAAGGGAACTCTATCTCTGCAGCCAACATCTCAGCCGTTATATCCGACATACAATTACTTCCGGTACGGCCTCAGTTTGGATAGCCCAAAGGGAGGGACGGACCAAGAATGGTTTGGATGTAAGCGAGCAAGGCATATTGAAGATGTTTGACCTTTCGGGGACAGGAGACTTCAAAAACAACTTCCAGGAGCTCAATATGATTCCAATGAGCATCTCCTATGAGTATGAGCCTTGTGATGCGCGTAAGGCTCGGGAATTGCTCATTAAACGCGAAACAGGAAGTTATACCAAAAAGCCGAATGAGGATATGCATTCAATTCTTACCGGCATACGCCAATGGAAGGGGGGAATTCATCTCAGCATAGGGAAACCGATTACAGAGCTCGAGATTATCCGTGCAAGCTGGTACGAGAAAAATGACCGTTATCAGGCGATTCGCCGCACGATTGACAGGCGTATTATTGCAGGGTATAAACTCTGGAAGACCAATTATATGGGTTACGACCTCATGACGGGCACCGACCGCTTTGCCGAAATGTATACTCCCGAAGATCTCGAAAATTTTAAAGCTTATACTGAGCATAAGTTGGGCAAGCTTGAGAGGCGCTTGGACAGGGATGCCCTCAGGGTCATATTCTGGCACATCTATGGCAACCCGGTACTCGCCAAAATCGAATCCGTGTAATTTAAAGACAACATCTTGCCTTTTATAGAACTCAGCTTAAAAAACAATAAGACCGACTGTTCAGCCGGTCTCATTTGATTTATATGGAGTATGCTGTTATGCAGCAGGCTCAGTCGGTTCTGCCGGAGTGGCAGGTTCGGCAGGAACTTCCGGTTCTGCAGGCGTAGAAGGTTCTGCAGGGGGAGTTTCCGGAGTAGGAGTTACACCGCTGTTAAGAGCCGCCTCGGCTTCTGCCGCGGCCTTTGCAGCAGCTTCTTCAGCTGCTTTGGCCTCTGCTTCCGCCTTGGCTATTGCAGCCGCACGCGCTTCTTCTTCAGTCATGCTGGCGGCCTTGGCCTTTGCTGCAGCTGCTTCAGCGGCGGCTTTTGCTTCAGCCGCTGCTTTTTCTGCCGCAGCCTGCTGCATGGCTTGAGCTTGTGCTGCTGCAGCTCTTGCCTCTTCAGCTGCCTTTTCTTCAGCGGCTTGACGTGCTGCCTTAGCTGCGGCTTGTGCTTCCGCCTCAGCCTTGGCTCGTTCCTGCGCTATTCTTTCTTCCTCTAAAGCCCTTTCTTTTGCCGCCTGTTCTGCGGCGGCTTTTTCAGCAGCGGCTTTTTCTTCTTCTGCTTTCTTTGCTGCAGCTTTTTCTGCTGCGGCCTTTTCAGCTGCTGCTGCTTCAGCACTGATTTCGCTCTTTACCGCACTTGTGCCAGCTGCTGTGCCGACAGCAGTAGTTGCCTCTACGACTGCTGCTTCTGCAGCTGTAACGCCAACACTAGCTGCACCTGCGGCGGCTGCACCTGCAGCACCGACAACGGCGCCTCCGGCCTTAGCGGCTTTCTTGGCGGCTTTCGCATCAGCCTTGGCCCTTTCTTTCTCGGCCTTCTTAGCGGCTTTCGCCTCAACTTTTGCCCTTTCCTTTTCGGCTTTCCTAGCCTCTGCTTTGCTAAGAGGCTTTGGCTCCTCCTGCTGCATCACTTCCAAATCTTCCAGGCTTTCCTCTTGCTCTTTTTCCTTAACTTTTTTACTCTTTACCTTGGTTTTCGCTATCTCTGCGGCTCTTTCCTTGCTATGACCGAATACAATGGCAACACCTGCGTTGATTGTGGTCTGAATGGGGTCGATAGGGATGTATTGCGGAGAGAATGTCATAGGCTTAAAGCCATCGCCCTTGTTTTTGAAGAACGAATCGATGCCTGCATATACATTGATACCGAACAGGCGTACGCTGGCAGCAAGACCTACTGATTGTGCGGCTTTTGTGCCGGTGTAAGATGCTGCTATATTAAACTGACGGAAAGGAGTGAATGCCAAGCCGTAGCGCATAGCAAAATCGGTATTTCCATCATATGTAGTAATATTGGCGACAGCTCCGAGAGTAACGAGCTGTATGGGCTTTACTTTTACGGAAACATTATAATAGCTTGGGAGCATTTTTCTTCCTGTGATTTCCTCTGGAACATCCTCTTTTTTAAAGCGGAGAAGTTTGCCAATCATTTCTTTTCCATCCAGATTATCGGTAGAAACGCTCTCGGTGAATTCCATCTTGCCGTATTTGTCGGTCTTCCAACTCAAGAAGCCGAGGTCGTGCAAAGAGGCGCCTAACTGGATTCGGTTTTGCCAAAGATAGAAGTTAACGCCTGCATCCAAAGCTGCACCGTAGCTGGTAGGTATTTTGGCCATGATACCGGGACTTGGCCTCGTGTTTTGAAAAATATATTCAGTACTGCTATTGGTCGGGATTGTGAGTGGAGTGGCTGCTGCTATAAAGGTACCCTTGCCTGATATATCGATTTTTTCCTCTCCGAAATTTGGCGTAAAGGTGTAATTATCGATATCCATTTTTATATCGGCCAAGCCGACCAGGCCTTTGAGGCGTATACCGAAGCTGAACAGGTTGATCGGCCGCCAGGTTCTTCCTATTGCGATTTCTAAGTAATTGGTGCTGCTCAGGTTTATATCATTTGCAACGATTGACTCCGTAGAAGGATTATCCGGATTTGGCTTAAGCGCTTGGAACATCTCCTTTGGAAGCGAGAAGTGATCTTTGGTAACGAAGTTGACTTCAAAATTACGGAAAACTCCTTTCTTGCTTGTAGAAGCCCAAGACACAATGTTTTCGGAAATATCAGCGCCGAAGTTGATTCTGTCCGGCAATGGCCCTATGAAAGTGTCATAGCTCACAGATTTATGAAAGCCTGTAACAAGTTTTCCATCTACGGGGAAGAAGAAATTGGACATACCCACATTCAAGTTGGGGGTGATTGTTATATTGCCGGCTCCCACCGTAAAGAAACCGCTTGTTAGATAAGGAGTTACTGAGGGATTAAGCCTATAGCTGAAAATATAATTGTCCAGAAAGTGCGCTGTTTCGAGGTTTTGAGCCTTGGCAGGCATGGTAAGCAGCCCGAAAATTGCCGCTAAATAAAGTGATAATCTGTACTTTTTCATACTTCGTTAATTTATTTGTCGTCTTTTTCGCCTCCTATTGTAATTCCGGAGTCAAGAACAACTTTAAGACTGCTGAGCTGAATACCTTGATTTTTATTGAGCTTCTTGCCCTTAAGAGCCTCAGAAGAATTGGCGGAGAAGGAGAGGTTAAGCCCCTTGAGGTCGGAGAGCTTAATCTCATCGCCTTTGACTTTAATGCTTAATTCCCCTTCTTGGCCGTTCTCGCTAAAGTTAAGCGAAAGAGGATGGGTAGTTAGCGAATTGCCATCGTTGTCGGTAAGAGAAATGCTTACGCCTTCTGCAGCGATGGCTCTTGCGCTGAGTTTGAATTCGAGCGGTATCGTATTGACATACGTCACTTTGAATGTCGCTTCGCTGAAAGAAATCTTCGAATCTTCGCCAAAATCAAGATCATCTATAGTTTTGGAGATATTGTTTAATTCAGCCTCCGGCCCGAAGGCGAGGGGAGTGTCGATGCCGAATGAGGCATTTGCAGAATAAGAGGCCCCTGTATTTATGGTAATTGCATTGGGGGTGCTGATTTCTGCATTGAAATCTTTCAAGCCGATAGATGCGGGGACTGGGATTAAGATATCGCTGATTCCCGCGTGGGTGCTTTCGTTTATGATGAAGCTATTGGAACCTTGAACAACATTATACGGACCGAGGGTGAACTCGTGCGTCGTGCTTCCGTCAGATTTGAAAGCGGCAAGCTTGGAACTCAGTTTAAAAGCTGCAGGGAAGTTATTGTTAATCCCTATCTTCAATTCGAGGTCGTGCAGGTCGAGATTGGCGTTTTCGCCGGATAACATTTCCGGCAATTCACCTATTGTGGCGGAAGGCAGATCATCAAGACTAAGTTCTTTATAGAGCTTTAGTGTGGCATCCTGCACATTCATTTGAGCTATTTTCATGTTGCCGTTGATGCCGGGTTCATATCCCTGTATATTTCCGAGCAGTCCTGCATAGCTTACCCTTACTCCTATATTATAAGCAACTTCACCGCTTAAACGCAAGTGTTTGGCGGCAACAACACCTTGACCATCAGGAACTTGCAGGCTGACAAATGAAATCGGGAGACTCAAGCCGTCAGTAATTTCCCTGTCGTTAACGACCTTGAGCACATTGCCCTCGAAACTGAAATCAGCATTATTGCAGGAAAGCCCTTGGATAATCTCAGGGAAAGTGATGGTCGTTTCCTTAAGCAGATAGAATTTTGCTCCGCTAAGTGGTTTCGGCATGAAGGTAAGGTTAATAGAGCCGCCGTTTTTAATGTTAGCGCTTACCAAAGCGGTTATTTCCTCAGGGAAAGAGGTCTTTTCTATTACAAAGCTTACTGACCCCCCGGCAGTTTTTTCGTAAGATATTTCAGGAATTACAACATCTCCGCCAGGGCCCACGGGAGCCAGAGCGTCGAAATTGATCTCGATAGGTACATTGATTTGGTCAAGTGAAATTGCAGGAACGTCCAACTCAAAACTCTGCTCATCAGTATCCATTTTGATTTTATAATTGCCCTCAGAGTCTTCGACTATAATGGAATTGCCTTCCAAAAGGTCTTTGAGTATGAGGGATTTATCAAAATTGCTAATGGAAACTGTGAAACCGCCGCCTATTGTCATTTCGGAGTCAAGTTTTTCAATGTCGTAGTTTTGGTCTATCATTTGGTCACAAGCTACAAGCAAGGGGACCAGCAAAAAGATGTTGAATAACTTTTTCATATCAACAATATTATTAATTATTGGGTAAATATAAATAATTATTTTCATACTTCGCTAAATTTCTGATATTGGTTTGTTAAGTTCAGCAGTTTACTGCTGAGGATTCGGAGAAAAGTTTCTAAATTTGAACCGTAAAAGGATTAATTGTTTTTCATATGATTAAAATAATATCTCTGCTGACATTGCTCGCAAGCCTTTTTTCATGTTCTCCATCATCTTCGGCATGCACCAATCTCGATGTTGCCGCCTTTGCAGAAAAGATTCAGGAAAAGGGGATAGTCATAGTTGATATAAGGACTGCGGATGAATACATAGACGGCCATCTTATCGATGCTGTGAACATCGATTGGTACAGCGGAGACTTCATGACAAAGATAGAGGCTGCATATTCCAAGAGCACTCCTCTTGCCATCTACTGCCGCAGCGGCCGTAGAAGCGCTGCCGCCGCAGCAAAACTTTCCAAGGCCGGCTACGAGGTATACAACATGCTGGGCGGCTACATCGCCTGGACCAATGCAAAAATGGAAACTACAAAAAAATGATTGCATTGTGTTACACAATTTATATTATGTTAAG
>JAAZIW010000059.1 GCA_012800665.1 Rikenellaceae bacterium | reverse complement strand
TTTACACTATGAAAAAGATTTACGTTATCTTGGCTGTTGTAGCTCTCTCATTCTGCGTTGCTTCTTGCGGTGGCAAGAAAGCCAGCAAGGAAGCTGAGGTTCAGACCGAAGAAGTTGCTCCTGCAGTAGTAGATTCCGTTGAGGTAGCTGAAGAAGCTCCCGTAGAGGAAGTAGCAGAATAAACTATCGAAGGATAAAACCTAAGTTTAACAGCAAAAAAACAAACCGACGCGAGGCGCCGGTTTTTTTATGCCCGATTATATTTCCCCTATAGCGCCCAATGCACCTATAGCGCCCAATGCGCCAACTGTTTTTGCTACTATCGCCAATTAATAATGTCCATATTGCCCAAATCAAATTTGAATTATATCCGGACGGGCGTAAAATCCAAAGATTTTATGTAAGTTTGTTTAAAATGTAAAGTCGGATTTTTTATGGCAAAGACAAAAACGGTTTGGTATTGCACCAATTGCGGAAATGAGTATCCCCAATTTTTGGGAAAATGCCCTGCATGCGGCGAATGGAATACAATGAAAGAGATGACGGTAGCGCCTAAGAAAAGCTCCGTCAGGGGAGCGGCTCAAAGCGTGGAGGCGGACAGAAAGCCTTTAAAACTTAAAGAGATAGATTTCAGCAAAGAAAATAGGCTCGGTTTGGGGATGGAAGAGGTGGATCGTTTATTGGGCGGGGGCATAGTGCGCGGCTCTCTTGTGCTGATAGGCGGTGAACCGGGAGTGGGCAAGAGTACGCTAAGTCTGCAAATACCGCTGAGCCATCCGAAACTGAACACCCTCTATGTCACCGGAGAAGAGAGCGCCGAACAAGTGAAGATGCGTTCTTCGCGTTTGGGAGGTGCAGACGAAAGCAATATTCAAATATTCTGCGAAACCCTTATAGACAATGTTATAGCCGAGGCCGCAGCAAGCAGGCCTGACTTGGTGATAGTGGATTCCGTACAAACAATGTATACTGCAAGCATAGAATCCACATCAGGCAGCGTGTCTCAAGTAAAAGAGGTGGCGGCCATGTTGTTGCGTTTCGCCAAAGAAACAGGTATACCCGTAATCCTTATCGGTCATATAACCAAGGACGGATATATTGCAGGGCCTAAAATTCTCGAACATATAGTGGATGTGGTATTGCAGTTTGAGGGAGAGGCGCGCGGCTCTTACCGCATACTGCGTTCAATAAAAAACCGATTCGGAAGCACTGCCGAAATAGCTGTATTCGAGATGACCGGCGGAGGCTTGCGTGAAGTAAAGAATCCTTCCGAACTGCTGATTCCCATGCATGAGGCGAATTTGAGCGGCACGGCAATTTGCGCCTCGCTCGATGGCACCCGCCCCTTGCTTTTCGAAGTTCAAGCTCTTGTGAGCTCGGCGGTATACGGCACCGCTCAGCGAAGCGCCACGGGCTTCGACACCCGCAGGCTGAATATGCTTTTGGCCGTATTGGAAAAAAGGGCAGGCTTCCGTCTTGCTCAAAAGGACGTTTTCCTGAATATGGCAGGCGGGCTGAAAGTTGCTGAGCCGGCGGCCGACTTGGCCGTCGTTGCCGCCGTGCTGTCCAGCAACTTTGATTTCCCCTTGCCCAACGACGTCTGCTTCGCAGGCGAAGTCGGGCTCAGCGGGGAAATCCGCCCCGTTTCCGGGGCGGCCCGCCGCCTATCCGAAGCAGCACGCCTTGGTTTTAAGAAAATTTATGTGAGTTCCTACGAAAAACTCCCCGACCCTCAAGCCGGAATCAGCATAATACCTCTTTCCGACATTCCCGACTTAGTCAAAAAGCTTTTCAAATAAAGTACTTCTTAAAAAGAGTATTTGCTTTTGCCATCCGGTGTAAAACTACTCTTTCATGCCGGAACGAAGTCTGCAAAAACTTAACAACACTTGCAATAATTTCTGTTATCTTGTAAACACAACTTTACAAGATAATTTTATATATTTGTAAATCAATAGGATATAAAAAGTAAAAACTATACTGAAATAGGCGGAAAATTTTGGCCGCTTGATTGTTAAACTCAAATATATATA
>JAAZIW010000007.1 GCA_012800665.1 Rikenellaceae bacterium | reverse complement strand
CCACAGCCAGCGCAGACACATTTATAGTCACGCATTTGGACAACAAGCTTTTCCTGCGCCTGCAGCCATGGAGCGAAGATGCCATAGTGTCCAAGCTGAATGTGGGAGTGGGAAACAAATACCGGACTTGGTTGGACAATGGGGCGGGAGGGCCATCCATCTATAAAGAAAACTCCCTCTATGCCTATGCCGGCGTGGAAGGAAACATCCGTCAATATTTCAATTGGGATGCCAAAGGCCGATTTACCTTTGCGGGGGCAGAAATAGGAGATTACAGCATAGATGCCAATGCCCGCTTGAACATCTTCCCGTTCCGAAAAGCCCGCAACAGCCCAATCAGCATAGGAGCCAATTTACAAAGCCGGCTTTTGGAGCCCAACCATTACAGGCAGCAGATATATGCGAATCATTTCAGTTGGAACAACGCCTTTGGAAAAAGTACGGAAAACAAGATACGGGCATTCTTGGATATCCCCGATTTCAAGGCGTCGGCCGATGTGGGCTATGCCCTGCTGGGGAATTATATCTATTACAATACCTCCGGCGTCATTCAGCAGCATGCCGATGCCATAAGCGTCCTCTCCGCATCGCTGCGCAAAGATTTCGTGATAGGAAATATGCTGCACCTCGACAATAGGGTGCTGATTCAAACTTCCGGCGCTCCCGATATTCTGCCGCTACCTCTTGCAGCAGTCAATCTGAAATGGTTCGTTGAGTTTGTGGTGCAAAGGGATGCGGCCAAACGCCGCCCCGTAATGACTATGCAACTAGGCCTCAACGGCTGGTATAACACGCAGTGGTACGCCCCTGCATGGAATCCCGCTACAAGCACTTTCCACAACCAGAACAAGACTCTGTATGAAAATGGTCCTGTGGTGGATGTATTTGCAAATATTCAATGGAAAAGGGCCTGCATATTCATAAAGTTGGAAAATGCGAATATGGACTGGCCTTTGGACAAAGCCGACTATTTTACCGCGCATAATTATATAAGAACACAAAGAACCCTTAAAATAGGCATCTTCTGGCCGTTCTATATTCAGCCTGGAAGAGGATCGCGCGGCGGCTCGGCTTCCTCACTCCCATCGGGCTCTTCACTCCCATCCGGCTCTTCAAGAACTTCCGGAGCATCCATGCCATCCGGATTCCAGATGCCTTCGGGAATGAACCGAGCCGGAGGATATAGATAATAAGCTGATGAAATTCGAAAAAACAGTAAAATTTGCCATACTTGCGCTTGCTGCCCTTCTTTCTGCGGGAGCTTTCATTGTACCGAAAAAAAGAATTGAAGAAAAGCAGGAACGTTATATTCCCTTTGCGGAAAGACACCGTCAGAAACATTACAAGATAAGCCCTTACGATTCACTGATCAGGGCTTGGAGCGATTCCGCCTCTCTGGACTGGCGCTTTGTTTCCGCGATTGTTTATCACGAGTCGCACTTCCGGCACGATGCAGTATCGCGGCGTGGAGCCATAGGCCTGATGCAGATGATGCCTTCTACAGCAGCGCATTACGGAGCCGACAGTCTCTTGGATGCCTCGCAAAACGTTATGGCGGGAACCCGTTATATAAAAGACCTTTATAGGAGTTACGGTAAAGTGGCGGCAGATGAAACAGAGAGGAAAAAGCTGACTTTAGCCGCATACAACGCAGGAGGAGGAAGGGTGGAAGACCTTATCAATTATACGCGGTATCGGGGTAAAGACCCCTCCTATTGGGACAATATTGTAAGCGTGATTCCGGAAATGCGCGCTGATTCCATTTTAACGCTGGATACGGTAAAGTTAGGCAAGTTCAATGGGAAAGAAACCATAGAATTTGTAGAGGGGGTAATGGCCCGTTACCACAAATTCAAGAGAATAGCTCCGTAATTATTTTACCCTTACCGTTTCCGAAGGGTCTACCCTGCTGATGAAAATAGAAGGCAGTAAAAGAAGAAGCATTATTGCTCCGTAGGCAATGGCGCAGATGAGCAGAATTTGCGGCAAATTCACAGCCACAGGCACAAAACTCACAAAATAATTTTCGGGATTGAGCCGGAGGAAGTGCGTAGCGCTTTGAACAAGAGCAAAAAGCAGGGCTGCGCCGCCTCCTATTGCCATCCCCTTTAATACCACCCCCGAAGCCACCCTTAGAAAAACCATGGCGATTCTGCGATTGTCCATACCGAGAGCCTTGAGCGTACCTATTGTGCCGGTATGGCGGAACAGCATTATAAGAAGTCCTGATACCATATTGAAGCCCGCCACAAGAATCATCAGCAATAAAATAGCCAACACGT
>JAAZIW010000058.1 GCA_012800665.1 Rikenellaceae bacterium | reverse complement strand
TAGGCGCTTTTGGCGGACGGCCTTACATCGGGATCTTTAATAAAGGTATGAGCATCCACAAAAAAGGCGGGGATATTGCCGCTCATGCGATTGGCTTCGGCGCGGCCGATGATTGCCGGTATATAGTCGGGGCTGTACACGAGAGCCCTGTTGTAGCTTTCTATGGCAAGAGAGTCTTTATACTGCGATAAATATCTGTCTCCCAATAGAGTGAGGGTGTAGGCGTTGGTGTAGTTGGAGGGATATTTCTCAAGAAGCTCAAGATAGATTTCGGTGCTTTCGGCTGCTTTTCCGGCGGAGGCGTAAAGGCCGGCAAGAGCATCTTTATACCAAATATTGGTGGAATCCAGTTCAATCGCCTGTTTCAGATAAGATTCAGCTTTGTCGAATTCTCCGGAGCCTTGCGCAACGAGGCCCAAATAATATTTTACCGCATCGTTCGGAGGAAACTTTTCATCGAGAAAACGAAGTTCGGTAATGGCCTTAGAGGGAGATGTTTGCAGTTTGGAAACAGCATCAATAAGGATATTTTCCTGCACCACCTTATCAGTTCGAGCCTGTTTTTGGGCCGTGAGGGTGGCTTGAAGAGCCAAAAAGAAAAATATTATAGAGGCGATTCGTTTCATTGCAGAAGGAACTCCTGCAAAAATAGTGCTTTTTTTAACTATATTTGCAATAGTTTAAAGGAAAGCGATGCAACTTTTTGGAGTTAACTTGCATCTTAATTCTCGAGAACAGTTGAAAAAGAAGAGCTCAAAGCCGGACTGGCTTACTCTTGTAAGCCGCTGTAAAAATGGTGACAGAGGGGCGCAAAAGGCTATGTATGATGCTCTTGCCCGCAAAATGTTTGCCGTTTGCATGCGCTACATGGGCAACAGGCAGGATGCAGAAGATATACTTCAAGACGGTTTTGTAACTCTCTTTTCAAAGCTTGAAAGCTACTCGGGTGCAGGGTCATTCGAAGGCTGGGCTCGAAAGATCTTTGTCAATACGGCACTCATGAGTCTGCGTAAAAAAGACGTTTTGAGACAAAGTGATGATGTGGACACGGCCTGGTATATTTCCGCGGACGAGCCCACTCCCGTACAAAAAATCGGTTACCAGGAGCTCAGCAAGATGATTTCCGAGCTTCCCCCCGGTTTTCGAACGGTATTCAATATGTACATCATCGAGGGTTACTCTCACAAAGAGATAGCTGAAGCCCTCGGGGTATCGGAAGCCACTTCGCGTTCTCAACTCCAGCGCGCTCGTGCAATGCTGCAAGGCAAAATCAAAGAGAAGTATTAAGATGCAGAATAAAAAACATGTGGAAGATTTTGACCTCTTTGTAAAGAGGTCCCTGCAAGATGCGGAGATGGATGTTTCTCCCCGCGTCTGGAAGGCTATAGAGTCCAGACTGGATGCAGCAGCGGCTCCCCGCAGGGGCTTCCGGTGGGCTTGGGTGGCGGTAGCAGCAGCGGCAGCGCTTGCAGCGGCCATCATCATCCCCTCCACACAAAACAATTCCAAACTTCTATATAATAATACTGAGGAGCGTATTGCTTTGGCCTCTCCCATTCAAGAAATCGAAATCCGGCAAATCCCATCTCCGCGCACAATAAAAATCCAAACAAGACTGCAAGAGGAAAAACCGGAAACCGATACAAAACAAAGGGTACAGGAAAATGCCGGAACAACGGCTCAGAAAGCTGAAACAACGGCTCAAAATGCCAAAACAACGGCTCCATCGACTGAAACAACAGAGAAACAAAACAAAGCTGAGCTTCCTCCGAAGCAGCAATACACTGTTGCCACAGAGGAAGCTTTCGCGGGCATTGAGGGCGATGACGTTAAATCGAAGCGCGAAGTAACACGCCTTTCGGCCTATGTCAACAGCAGTATCGGTAGCAACGAAACCGCAGCCAAAGGCGCAGCAACTGCATCAGCAAGCAATCCTAACTATATAGAAAACGACATTAAAGAAAACAGCGCCAGCAATTACAGCATTCCGCTTAGTTTCGGCGCAGGCGTAAGAATCCACTTGAGCGACAAACTTGCAATCGGCACAGGAATAGATTTCAGCTTTTTGTCACGCAGTTTCACAGGCCTTTACAGCCCTAT
>JAAZIW010000057.1 GCA_012800665.1 Rikenellaceae bacterium | reverse complement strand
CCCTTCCATTGCTTCGGTCAAGTGCAATATGTTTCATCTCACGACGATTACCCGATGAATGTCATTTGGAAACTGCATAAGCCGGCTATGCCGCAATACTTAAGGGCGATTTAAAGGCATACATATTCTTGATTCCATTTTTACTGCACACGTATTACCGATTTTACTGTATTTTCTGATTCCAGTTACAATTGCTCTGAGCCGGTATCCTTTCAAGCGCTAGGTTGATACCTATTTGACCGCTATCACTGGTACCAGCTATGCGCTAATATACAGTGAACGGGTATGGACTGGAATACATATACATTTCCAGCAAAGTGTCGATTTTACTTTACCAAAATATGTCGACGCAAAGTTACTTATTAGTATATTTCTCAATCCCCTTTTTCAGCTCTTCGGCAACCCAGCGTCTGAGCTCAAGAGGCTCTATCACCTCCACGGATGCGCATTTGGAGCAGAGGAATTGCACGAAGTCATACGCGGGAGCGATGCGGTATTCGTAGTAGGTGTAGCCCTCTTCTTTCAAATCGTCCCGCTTGGATTGCGAATGATGAACCTTCAAGGAATCAAAGTATTTTACCTGATCGTCTTGAACCTTGAGTATGATCTTCTCGGGCTCCCCTTCTTGATGGAAAATGCCGTAGCAGTTTGCGTAGTAGGCGGAAGGGTTGAACCTTTTCGGGTATTTGAACTTTTCCGGAGTTATCTCTAATGAAACCATTCTGTCCAATGCGTATGTGCGTAGAGTATTCGGGTGTGTGCCAGGAACGCCCACAACATACCATCTCTGCTGGAAGATTTTCAGGAAATACGGACGAAGCCAGGTGTCCTGATGTTCATCGCTCCAGAAGCTTTGGTAAATCATATGCAGGACCTTGTTGCCCCGCATCGCATTGATGACTACATCCAAGAACCGGCGCCCGCCCGGAATGTCCTCGAATTGAATGCGGTCGCGGAGGTCGCGAGACTCCATCAGCATATTGTCCACTGCTATTGTCGAAAGCATCCACTCCTGTATCTTGCCCTCCTCCACTTCATCTTCATTATCTATATAATATTTATTTGAGCTTTTATTGCATTTGATGATGATGCCGAACACTTCCTCAATATCCCTTTTGTGGCGATGGAAGGTCCTCGCGGTAAGCGGAGAGTAAGGAACCGTGTTCAGGGAAGAACGTTGCCAGGCGCGGTCTATTTCTTCGAAAGTGATGCCGTCATTGCGCTGGATGATGTCGACCAGCCATTTGTATCTTGAGTAAACGCGGGATTTTTCTGCCATAACTTATTGCCGTTAATTCTTTTATGCTTACAAAGTTATGAAATTGCAGTGACAAAAAACGGCACAACAAAAATTATTTTGTTCTTTTTTTTGCAGCTATGCCACGAAATGGCATATGTGTGATATATATTAGCGGTAGAAAAAAGGAGAATTATCATGAAAGAAAAAGAAAAGACAATCCTCGGCTGCATGAGCGGCATTATAGAAGACATCCGTGACACGGAAAAAAAATTCAACGAAAAGATTTTTGAGGAGAAGGCGGAAGAAATAGAGTACATCAGCACAATGTGCGGCACGACTCCCTGGCAGTCTGTATTGCTCTCGTGCATTATAGAAAGGAGTAATAGAAATAGACTCGACAAGTCGGATCTTGCCAGATTCATGGGGATGAGCTACATCAAACTGCTCGCCTTCGACACAGACCTCGCTTCCCTGCACAAAATGAGACTCATCGTTGTGTATTCCGATAGTTATATCCATCTTCCCTCTCACGTTCTCTCATCTCTCTCTAAAAACCAACCATACTCCATTCCGGACAATTATAATCTCGACACTCCGGAGCTTATGAAGCGGCTGCGTGACCTTTTAAAGCAGCGGATGGAGGATGAGTTGGATGAATGGGATATGGTAGAGAGGCTTGATGAATTGATGGCGAATAATCAGGAGTGCTCTTTTGTCAAGGCGGCTGCAAAATATCGTATTTTTATAGATGGCAATCCTGATTTATGCCAACAAGAAAAAGTGGTGTTCTACAACCTTGTCTATCGTTATCTCTACGAAGATGACGATCAGGTCGGTTGGCATGACTTCATTGATGTATTTCAAGATAATTCGGATATAAATGTGATGAGAAGCAGATATAGGAGAGAAGGTCTGTTGCTCCAAATACGCGGCATCATCGAGCCCGTCGGGGAGGATGGCTTTTTTAATGTTGATTTATTCCACATTAAAGATGAGATTAAGGAGGAGCTTTTCGAAGATGTGGGTGGATTGAGGAAGAGGACGACAAGGAAGACGAGAATGAAGT
>JAAZIW010000056.1 GCA_012800665.1 Rikenellaceae bacterium | reverse complement strand
GCCTCTTCCTTCATCCAAAGCACATCGGCATAACGGAAGAGAACAAAGTCATTCTCGCAATACTGATAAGCTTTTGTCCTGTCAATTTCGTACTTGAAGAGACGTGCGCCATCATTCCATGTGGCTGCAGTAAGAGACTCAACTTCGGGACGTATATTTGCGAGGGTGCCGTTTTCGTCTTTAAGCTGGGTGGTGCCGTCAGCCGAATAAATCGGACCTACAAACCAGCCCCACTGATGCTCGTTGAGCGTACCCTTACCCTCATCGCCCGCGCCGCGCACATCGCGTTTATTATAGCGCTCCATAAAGGCGGGGCGAGCACAGAAACCGTTCCATGGCTTTTCCTGCATATTATAAGTAGTCTGCTGGCTATAATGAAGGGTAAGAATGGTAAGACGGAGTTTGTTGGACATGCTGCCGATGCTGCGCTGGTCGAATTCGCCATTGCCGTTTTCTACAATCACAAAGATATTCTCCTTGCTTGCGCTGTTGTCGATTTTGAAATTGGTGAAGAAATCCGGCTCGATGCTGTATGCCTTGCTGTCGATAACCATATCGCAACAGCGTACTGCATTGGTGTAAAAGTCTTTGGCGGCGTTGATTTTGATGGCCGGCTTTTCTGCTTCGGAGCCTGCGTTTACAATAGCATCCGCCTCTATATTGGAGGTCTTGCAGCCGAAAGATTCAGCGTTAAGATAAAGACGGGCCAGAAGCGTATAGGCAAAGCCTTGGGTTACACGGCCGTAATTCGTCTGGCGGTCAGCCTCATTTGCTATTACAGGAAGATTGGGTGCATTTTTTTCGAGACATGCAACGAGCTTGCTCCAAACCATAGGAGCCTCCATTAAAGGAGCATCAGTGGTTACGAATTCCTCAAGATAAGGGATACGGCCGAAGCAGTCGAAAAGCATGTAATAGTAATAGGAGCGGAGAACTTCCAACTCGCCGACATACTGATTGTACACCTTCTCGGACATTGATGCCTTATTATCATTCAGAGTTGCGAGCAGCTTGTTGCAAAGCACTGCACCGGAAATTGTAGTATCCCAAATGTTCTTGAATGCAGAAGCCAGAGGGGTCCAGGTATGAGTATTCAGATTGCGCCAATATCCACCATCGGACCAGTGCTCTCCGGGCATACGCACCGGGCATAAGCACTCATCAGCGGTAAGGGACGCAACGCCCCAATAGCCCCAGTGGTCGTGAAGCCATTTTACATCGGCATAAGCCTGGCCTACCAAAAGCACCACATTCTCTTCCGCCTCGAACATCTCCTCGGCGGTAGGATTGCCGTAGTTCACCTCATCCAGCATCCCCTTGCAAGAAGAAAGCAAGGAAACGCTCAAGAATGCTATAAGTATAAATTCAAGTATCTTTTTCATATTCTTCGAACTATTTGAATGTTACGTTTACGCCGATGAGCATCGTTGCCACTGTGGGATAGAAATCACAATAGTCGATACCTGCATCCCATACACCGGTAGTATTCACTTCGGGATCCATGCCGCTGTACTTCGTAATGGTAAAGAGATTCTGACCGCTTGCATAAACACGCAGCGAACTTAAGAACTTGTTGTCCTTTACAGGTAGGGTGTAGCCCACCGTAAGGTTGTCCAATTTAAGATAAGAACCGTCTTCCAGATAAAGGCTGGCAAAGTGCGCCTTGTTTGTATATAAGACATTGGTTTTGCTTATATCTTTCATGAAGACATTAAGAGACTGGGAAGCCTGCGGACCATATGCCCAGCGAGTCAGATTCAATATCTTATTACCTACGACTCCGCGCATGAAAGCGCTTAAATCCCAATTCTTCCAACGAATGGTGTTGTTCCAGCCGAAGGTAAACCAAGGCTGGGCGTTGCCGATTACCTGACGGTCGGCTTCAGTAAGGTTTGCATCCTGCTTATAGCCGCCTTCGGGAGTGAGGAACATCCAAGTGCCGTCATCTCTGAAACCTGCGAACTGATAGCCATAGAAAGAACCCACAGACTCGCCCTCTACAAGAATTTGAGTCATGGTGTTCATAATACCGTTTTCGCCTACTCCGCCGGAAGTCGTCATTTTGTAATTGAAGCCCTTGGAGGGGTCTGACAACTTGGTGATTATATTACGGTTGTAGGAGAGAGTGGGAGTGGTAGTCCACATGAAGTCATTTGTCTTGATTGGAACATAGCTGAGTATGAGTTCCGCTCCGTAGCTAACCATCTGTCCCGCATTTGCGAGCAGGGTGTTGTATTGATAAGGAGGTGTGGGGACCTCGTAGTCCCAAAGAAGGTCGCGGGTATTGCGGTAATAAACGTCTAAACTGCCATAAAGCCTTTCTTTAAGAAAAGAATAGTCAACACCTAAGTTATATTCGAATTTCTTTTCCCAACGGAGGTCGGGGTTTACATTCTGCGAAACGCCGTAAGTGTAAACATATTGGCCG
>JAAZIW010000006.1 GCA_012800665.1 Rikenellaceae bacterium | reverse complement strand
TTGCCGCCGCCGTTGACAGTGAGAATGACTACATTCCCACAGATTTTACAATGATAGAAGTGTAACATTTGATTTTTCTTTATTTATTGTTTGCCTAATGTTGCAACCATGACAGCTTTGATGGTGTGCATACGGTTTTCTGCTTCATCAAAAACTATGCTATTCTTGCTTTCGAAAACATCTTCGGTAACCTCTATGCCATCCAATCCGAACTTTTCGAAGACATCCTTACCGGCTTGCGTGTCCAAATTGTGGTAGGAGGGAAGGCAGTGCATAAACTTGCAATTCGGGTTCCCGGTGCGCTCCATCAGCTTTTTATTAACCTGATACGGCATTAAAATATCAATCCGCTCCTTCCAAACCTCATCCGGCTCACCCATCGAAACCCAAATATCGGTATAGATAAAATCGATACCCTTTACTCCGGCATCAACATCATCGGTAATGCTTATTCGGGCGCCGGTTTCCTTTGCGATTTCCTTGCATTTGTCGATAAGCTCATTCTTGGGCCATAGAGCCTTGGGGGCCACTATACGCACATCCATGCCCATTTTCGCTCCGCCTACCAGCAGCGAATTGCCCATATTGAAGCGGGCATCGCCTAAATATGCGAAAGAAATCTCGTGGAGAGGCTTGTCGCTGTGCTCCATCATGGTCATCAGGTCCGCAAGAACCTGAGTGGGATGAGCCTCATTGGTGAGTCCGTTCCATACGGGCACTCCTGCATATTCCGCCAGCTCTTCCACTATACTCTGCCCGAAACCGCGGTATTCTATACCGTTAAACATTCGTCCGAGCACGCGTGCGGTATCTTTCATGGTTTCCTTTATACCGATTTGTGAGCCGGTAGGGCCGAGATAAGTAACATGTGCCCCTTGGTCGTGGGCGGCCACCTCAAAAGCGCATCGGGTGCGGGTAGAGGTTTTTTCGAAGATGAGGGCGATGTTTTTGCCCGCCAGCTTGGGGACTTCGGTGCCGTTTTGTTTTGCACGCTTGAGTTCGAATGCTAAGTCGAGGAAGTACCTAAGTTCCTCGGGGGTGAAGTCGAGCAGTTTAAGGAAACTGCGATTATGAAGATTATACGACATATGTATTTCTATAAAAGATTATCTTATTATTCTTGTGCCGCAGGAGGGATTTCCAAGTTGTCCCGCTTCGGTAATGACACACTCTTTTCCTCCGTTTTCCACGAAGAGTATGCCGGCGCGCACTTTCGGAGCCATAGACCCTTCGGTGAATTGTCCTTGAGCGAGATACTCCTTGGCCTGGGCGATGGTAATGGTGTCAAGAGCCTTTTGGTTTGCCTTGCGGAAGTTGATGAATACCTTGGGGACATCGGTTAGGATGTAGAATTCATCGGCTTTGATTTCATTTGCGCAGATGGAGCTTGCCAAATCCTTGTCAATCACGGCTTCCACGCCCTTATGCCCTTCGGGGGTGTCGATGACGGGAATGCCCCCTCCGCCTACTGTAACCACGATATTGCCCTTCTCCGCAAGTTCCCTCACTATCTCTATATTATTGATTTTAAGGGGAACCGGGGATGCCACCACTTTGCGCCAGCCATTGCCTTTGGGGTCTTCACGATAGATGGCGCCGGTTTCGGAATGCAGCCTTTCGGCCTCTTCCTTTGTATAATACGGACCTACCGGCTTGGTGGGATTCTTGAATTTGGAATCATCCGCATCCACCTCTACCCGGGTGATGAGCGAAACCACTTTGCGCTTGAGACCGTGGCGGCGCATTACACGCTCCATGCCCGTTTCTATCATATATGCTATGGAGCCTTGGGTTTCGGAGCCGCAAAAGTCCATAGGCATGGCAGGCAGGCCGTATTCCTTCTGGCCGGCTTCGTGGCGGAGCAGTCCGTTGCCTACCTGAGGACCGTTGCCGTGTCCGATTACAATGTTATAACCCCTTTCGATGAGAGGGTAGAGTTGTTCGCAAGTGTTTTCCACATTTGCGAGCTGCTCCGAATAACTGCCTGTCTGGCCGCTTCTTAAAAGAGCATTGCCGCCAAAGGCAATCATAGCAAGTTCAGCCATTACAGACTTTCAAATACGTTTTTAATTATTGAGATTGCCTCTCGCAGCTGCTTTTCGTTTATTATGAGAGGAGGAGTGAAGCGGATTATATGCTGATGAGTCGGCTTTGCAAGCAGACCTGCATCGCGCAGTTTCAGGCAGATGTCCCAGGCTTCGATACCGTTTTGCGGCTCGGTGACAATTGCATTGAGGAGACCCTTTCCGCGCACATTCTTAAAGAAGGGACTCTTGATTTTGGCAATTTCTTCACGGAAAATCAAGCCCATTTTATAGGCGTTTTCGGTAAGATTTTCATCTTTTATAACATTAAGCGCCGCCATTGCAACCTTATTGGCAACAGGATAGCCTCCAAAGGTGGAGCCGTGCTCGCCCGGCTGTATTGTAAGCATTATCTCATCGTTTGCAAGCACTGCGCTTACCGGGAGAACACCTCCGGAGAGGGCTTTGCCTATGGTAACGAT
>JAAZIW010000055.1 GCA_012800665.1 Rikenellaceae bacterium | reverse complement strand
TCTTTGATGCTGAAGACATTATTCTCCTCGAAATCAGCGACATAAAAGCGGTAATTCTCGGGGTGGTCGGGAAAATCGCTCTCACTTTTCGGCATATTCCAATGCCAGCATATGTGAATTATATTGCCTTGCCTGTAAGCGTTTTCGATAAGGGAAATGTCGGAATAATCGGGCGGATGGCCTGCACCCCAGATATGAGGCTGGTAATGCATGAAAAGATAATCGAAGCCAACCACTGCAGGATATTTTCCGCAATTCGCCTGCGAGGCCACATAATCCGAGAAGCCCATATCCCAAGCATCTCCTCCTACAGCACCACTTAAGGTTTTTGAGCCGTAGATGTTCAGCAAGGCGGCATACAGCGCCTTGGCTTCAGGACTTGCCTGAGGGTTAGTTAAAGATTTCGCAGGATTGCGCTCATAATCTTCCTCGCCCTCCTTTTTTTTAGTGCTGAAACTATAATTTATTGCAGGTACCGTCTCCTGATTATCTCTCCAACCGTATATTGTGCCATGAGGAATGGTAAGGGTGTAAGATGTACCGCTCTCAAGAGCCTCTATCGATATTGATACCAACTCATCATAAGCCCAAACTTTGCTTATTGTGGCAGCGGGTTCAATTCTTATATTATCCGCCGCTCCGCTTACCACCTTTACATTCTGATCGAAGCAAAGCTGCAAGGTAAAGGAACTGCCGCTGACAACATAGGCCTCAGTAGGACTGAAATATAGCAATTTAGGCGCCTCTATAGGTTCGTCGGACTCTCCGCCATCATCTTGTTTGCAAGCAAGGATGGCAAGCGAGGCTGTTGCAAGCATCAGCAGGTATTTCCCTTTTTTAATCATTGTACCGGAAAGGGCGTTCAGACCCTTTCCGGCAAAAATCGTACCCTATGGGTTAAGGAAACTTAATTTAGTAACAGTCAGGTTTTTCCCCTGAACTATTAAAGCATAGCCCCAGTTACTATGGGTAGTCATGGCTGTGTAAAAGTCACCTGTAGCCTTAAAGGTAACATATCCCTTTGCTTCGGCTTCGGGGTTTGTGGTTTTATTAAATTGATTGGTGCCATCGGGAGCACAAGGCAGAGCCCCCCAATGGCCGTTAAAGGTTTGCAAACTCCAGACGGTCCAATCTGCTGCCGTAAAATAAATATATACGGTGGCGCCTTCTTTCATACCGGCATTCACCCAATCATCCTCACCGCCAAGCTCAAGGTTGTTTGCATAATCGCCGGTTTCACGACTCCCCTCCCAAACGATTACCTCCTGACTAATTTCAGTAACCAAGTCTATTTTGGTGACGGTGAAATATGCACCGCTAATTACAAGTCCGTTCTTCGTTGTTAAA
Organism: Rikenellaceae bacterium; assembly: GCA_012800665.1. Taxonomy (GTDB): domain Bacteria; phylum Bacteroidota; class Bacteroidia; order Bacteroidales; family UBA932; genus Cryptobacteroides. The sequence goes on along the minus strand of JAAZIW010000055.1, from coordinate 9,519 downwards.
TTTGTCAGCATAGCCTCCGTAAGAACAATGGGAAGTACCGAGATACTTGCATCAAGAGAATATATTTGAGTTCCGGGAAGGGCGGCCCAAGTGCCATCTCCGACACGTATCTGAGAATAACCATGCGACATATCCGGAGTCAGATAAATGTTCATGATCGTGCCAGGCTTTACTGTGGTCCAATCATAACCGCCCCAAGCGAGAGCTTGCATACCTGCATTCCAGTTGCCTATATACATGTTGCCCTCCCAAATAGTCTTGGTCTCGAGCTCAAGCCCCACATCAATACTCTTCGGACAGTTTTCCCTATCGCCGTTATACAGGTCAAAGTATACACTATAGGTAGCAGGAGCGCTCATCCACGGCATTACGAACTTGATTTCGGTATCCGAACGCATTGCATAATTCTTAACCTTGGTAGTACCTACATATATGTTTTCTATAAGCATAAAATTTTCTCCCTTCATAGTAACGGTTTCTCCGATATGGGCCGATTCGTTCATGCTGTTTACAATTATAAGGGATTCGTAGGTAAGGGTAATATGCGTAGCATCGGTAATGGTTTCTCCATTTGCAAGACCGAGTTCTATGGAACCCGCAACCGAAGTATTGAGGGTTGTAAGAACAAGGGTGGTGCCGTCTGGAGACACGCTCTTTATTACAAGTTCCTTTCCTCCCAACTTAGCCACTGTAATAAGGTCGAGATCGCTGCCGATTACGGTAATGTCTTCACCAGCCTTCAGTGTAGTCGGGCTTACGGAACCTATGACAGGATGCACAAGAGTATATGCAACTTTTGAGCCTTCGCCATTGGCCATCACAAGGCTTATGTTCCCTTCTGTAGCTGCGGCAGGAACGGCCGCAACCGTTATTTTACCATCAGTATAAGCGAAAGTGGCGCCTCCCGCATCAGGGAAATTGACAGCAGAAACCACATCGAGATCTTCACCGGAAATTACGAGCGAGGCGCCTGCCTTTACCGGATCGGGCGATACCGTCAAAGCGCTTGGTTTTGTCATGGTTATAGCTCCTGCAATAAACTCCTTGCCGGCATAATTGGTAAGCACCACATCACCGCTCTTTGCAGTGACCGGAATGTTGACGGACAGAGTTGTATTGGCAGCGTTCAGGGTAAAGTCGGCAACCTCCACATCTACATCGCCTGCAAAAGTAAGAGTCTTAATCATATTAAGATACTTACCCGCCACAACGGCCTTTTTGCCTGGCTTAGGACTGGCTGCTGTAATGCCGGTCACAGTAGGATCTCCTATCGTAAGTTCATCAGCTGCATAAATGAGGTTGGGTGGAGTGGAATTATCGTGCAAAATAAAGGTTCCTGTCACCGCAGTAGCGGGTACAACAACTTTGCACTCATAACGGGTAGCGCCTGCGTTAACTTTTACCACAGTGCCGCCCGCAAACTCTACCGATGCCACTAAATTCATATAGTCGCCGCTTATGGTGATTACATCCCCGGGCATAGCATTGCTTGGAGTGAATGACTCTATGACTATCGGCTCTATATAAGTAAGTTCATTTTGAGTTTCAAGAATTTTACCATCGGAAGTTTTAAGGCTTACCTTGCCTATGGTAGTGCCATCATCAGGAAGTTTTACGCGGATTTCAGAAGGATTACCGGACTTGAAAATCTGTATGGTGGTAATAGGATCTACTCCGGGAACAGTAACTTCTACAATCCTATCAAGATTGCTTCCGTAGAAAGTCAGAGCTCCGCCCCTCATCACAGGATTGGGGCCGAAAGCAACCAGCCTCACTTCACTGCCGGAATATTGGTCAGTGCTCAGTTCTTCCACTTGGCAACCGTTAAAGACAAGCAATGCAAGAGAAACGATGGAGATTAAAGAAAATATCTTTTTCATTTCATGTTCATTTTAAAATTAGCCTATCGGTACCACACGGATGTTGTCGATTGCAATAGTCGGTGTACATTTGGTTCCGCTACTGGTACCATACCACAAGAAGAAAGACAGACCGGTAAGGGAATCCGCCTTTAGCGTGCTTTCTGACGCTGTTCCATTAGGCTTCTTGTTGAAGTCGGATAGAGGAATGCTCACTGTAATCCATTTGCCAGCGGTATCGAAAGAGCCTCCGGCAGAGACCCAAGGCTCCCAAATGCCGCGGGCAATGCTTACATTGCCAAAATAGGCATTGGTGGCGGCCGCCATCGTAACATCGGCATTGCTCGTGAAAACAAGTTGCAAGCCAACATTGGTCCATGGAGTGTTTACAAGAGCCTCAAACTTTATCTGTAGTCCTCCAATACCATAATCTTCTATTAACCGGGCAAATTCGGGACGCAATGAGAGTTCGCCTTTTAAAGGATCGCCCGGAGTGGGCCAATAATTGAAACTGAGGTTGTCTTCGTCCCATACGTCCGAAGCTCCGGGGCCGACTTCCTTGCCTTGGAAGCAAATGTAGTTGCCGTCAATGGCAGGGAAAGGATCGGAACCCGGCGTGCGGTGAACCTTACTGCCGTTGCGCCAGCCCTGACCGATGGCGTGTCCGCCACGCGAGCCATCCCAATCGAAAAGAATGTTGCGGCTGTCTTTGTACATAAACTTGCTACGGCTTGTTCCGGACATTGTCTTTACACTCACATAGCCCGGTAGAGCGCCGGCCGGCACCTTAAAGGTAACGGAAGAAGATCCGTCGAAGGTCATATCGGCGTGCGGAACATCTGCTCCGGGGAAAGAAATAACCACGGGGCTGGAGGTATCATCTATAAAATAATCTCCATAAATCGTAACTTCCTCACCCACGGCTGCCCATTCGTTGGACATGCTTGCCACATTGGGAAGGGGTGGAAGAACCACGAAATCATATTTAACCGTATCCGCCTCGTTTTTGGTAATCAAATAAATTTTGTCTGTCCTCTTTTTGGGGTAATTCTTAGGAACAGACACCAAAAGCGTGTTATCGGTAATATAGCTTGTGTTAAGAGTAGCTTTTTGGTCATTGAACCAAAGCTGCGTTACAGAACGAAGATTGTCGCCCAAAAGGCAAACCGTTTCGTTCATATAGGCTTGAGTTATGTAAGTATCTGTATTTGCATACCTTATGGACTTTACAACCGGTATTCCGTCCGCCACTTTGTAGGCATCGGGATAATCCAGTTTGTCCGTATTGCAGGCTGCAAGAACAACAAGAGCCAAGCCTAGAAATGCAATATGTTTCAATATCAATTTCATTTTGCTATCGGATTAAAAGTCATAAGAATATGTAGCACGGATGTCTATATTTTCCGGTTCTGCATCTGAAGCCATCTTTCCGTTGAATACCACATCCATGGTGGGGAAAGGAAGAGTGAAACTGGAGGCAGTTACGTTCGGATTGTCGTACATATCATTATAGATTACGGCGCCGGCATCCCAGGTATTTTCCTCGTAATATTTCTTGTAAACATCATCCAGATGATACCAGGACGACCTCTTCTGTGCCTTGAGTTCGTTTATGCAGGCAGCCATATCGTAATAGCTGCGGCGTACATAATCGTACCAACGGTCGCCTTCGTGCGCAAGTTCCAAGCGGCGTTCTTTCCAAATATCATTGAATGTCACTGCTGCAAGATCCGGAGCTCCCGCGCGGGCGCGTACCATATTTACATATATGAGAGCTTCAGCGGCATTGTCTCTAAGGAGCTTAGCCTCGGCATAAATAAGATATACGTCCGAAAGCCTTAGGAGATGGGTAGGTGTTTGAGCCGCCATGCTAAGAGGTGTAACACCGGTGGCCTGCTCATGGTCGTAATTATCGCCATATAGATGCTTTACATTATTAGCGCCGGTAGGACACTGCATTGCTCCGCCAGGGCCGCCCTTACCATAATCATCTTTGTCATAGATGAACTTAAGGAAATCGAAGCCGCCCTTGTCGGTCCAGAAATAGTCGTAAGTGTCACCCGCCATCATACCTGTGGCCTTGCGGCGAATGTCGCTATTATCACGAGCAGCAGGATTGTCAATTGCGCTGGTGCCGAAAGCAGCCATGAGGTCTACTGTTGGACCTCTCCAGCCGCCCCAAACATCTCCATTCTCATCAAAGCCCACCATTGCAAGGTCGCTCTGCAAAGTGTTCTGTTGAGTCCAGGGATCGCGTCCGGCCTTCCAAAGCCACGATATGAGGCATTCACCGGTAGCATTGAAGCCGCTAAGGCGGAATACATCTTCGTAACTTGGCATTAGGCTGCGTCCGGAATGATCTATAACATCCTTTGCAAGACTGGCTGCCATATCAAGGTCATCGTTATCAAGCGTACCTGAAAGGCCTGCGCGAGTAAGATAAACCTTAGAAAGCAGGGCCTCTGCCGCATAATAATCGAGCCTTTCATAATTGGTCCAACCAGAAGTGGTTTTTATGTCATACTCGTCAAAAAGTTCCATAGCCTTTTCAAGAGTCATGATAATATACTCGTACACATTAGCCTTCGTCACTTTGGATATGGAATTGTATCCACCCTCTGCAATCATTGCAGATCCGTCGTGCACAATAGGAACTGGACCGAAAGTACGCACCATAAAAAAGTATGCCATGGCCTTCCAAGTGAGGGCTTCGGCAATGCATTTATACTTTGCTTTGTCGGAGGGGCCTTCAGATGCAAGCAGATTCTTTATTACCGTATTGGCATGAGCGTTCGCAGCCCAAAGAGAGTAAGACATATTCACGAGGTCTTCGTCGGTACCGTTTGTGGTGAAGTTCGTATACGGAGAAGCTCCCCAAAACATATTGCCCGACATAACTTCGCCGATTTTTATGAATCCGCGTTGAAAGTCGTACCAGGGTGAGTTGTATAAATAATTCACGCCCTGCTCACACTGAGTATCGGTCTTATAGAAATTGCTGGTATTATAGCTGTCCTCTGCGGGCCTGTGCAGAAAATCCGAGCAGGAAGAGAGGGCTGCAAGCATTGTCAGCGCCGAAAGAGCATATATTAAATTCTTGATTTTCATATTCTTCAGTGCTTATGAGTTAGAAAGTAAGGTTTACGCCGAAAGAGCAGAGCATGGGCGAAGGATAACGTCCGTTGTCCACACCATATGCCAAGCCGGAGTAGTCTTGAGTAGAGGCGCCCACCTCGGGATCGTAGCCGGTATACTTGGTAAAAGTATAAACATTCTGAATGTTGCAGTATACTTTTAATCGGTCTACTTTAATCTTCTCGAGAAGCCTCTTAGGCAAAGTATATCCGAGCGTAATGTTCTTGATACGAAGATATGAGCCGTCCTCTATATAGCGGGTGCTCATGCGATCGTTATCATTGGGATCGTTAAGTGTCGGCCTCGGAATTTTTGTGTCGGGATTGGCAATTGTCAAGTTATTTATGTTGTTATACCAATCTTTCGTATAAACGCCATTTGTCGGAACAATTTGTGCGCGGTCCTTTACAATCGACAGCTGATTTCTCCAGAGGGAGTTCATATGACTGAGTGACATGGAGTTGTAATTGAGCACTTTATTACCGTAAGAGCCGTTTATAAAGATATTCAGGTCGAAATTCTTGTAACGGAAGGTGTTGGTCCAACCGTATGTAAACTTTGGCAGAGGAGAACCTATGTCGGTCCTATCGGCCTCAGTAATCTTTCCATCCGGAATGGGATTGCCATTTTCATCAAATGCGCCTGCTATATCTTTATATTTAATATCCCCTACCCATACGGTATTCGTGCGGTTGAACACTCCATCAACGGGATATTTCTCAGCGCGAGGCGAATTCTCTATATCAGCGAGGTCGACATACACCCCTTCCACTATATAGCCGTAGAAGTTATAAAGAGGCTTGCCCACCTCGGACATGCACACGATGTCGCTCCATTGGCCGTAACCGGGCAGAGTGGTTGCTTCTGCACCCTTAATGGCTAACAATTTGTTTCGGTTGAAAGAGATTTGGAAATTGCTGTCCCAAGCGAAGTTCTCGCGGTCAATAGGATGGGTGTCGAGGGTAATCTCAAGACCCTTGTTTTCAATAGAGCCATAGTTGCCCTTTGGAGCGGCGAGAGCCAAAGAGACATTGCCATCAGTTCCCATGTAAGAAGGAAGGTCAAGGCTCATAAGCATATCGTCGGACACCTTGTAATAGGCATCCACCGTGAGATTTATGCGATTGTCGAACATACTGAGGTCAAGTCCCAGATTGTACTGCTCCTGACTTTCCCAGCGTATTCCGGTATTGGGAATATTGGCGGGACGGAAACCCTGGCCGAGTGCTGAAGGCATATTGCTGATGGAAGAGCCCCAAGCATAAGAGCCGATATTGGCATTACCCGTCTGCCCCCAACCTATACGTAATTTACCATTATTGATAAAACTCTTGTTCCAGAATTTTTCATTCGAAAAACGCCAGGCAACTGCCAAAGAATGGAAACCGGCCCAACGATTGTCCGGTCCGAAATTGGAGGAGCCGTCATAACGATAGGTGTAGGTCGCAAGATAGCGGTCGTCATAATTATAGGTCTCACGGGTGAAGAACGAAGCCATTGCCGAAGAGCCAAAACCCTGGCCGATGTTGTAAGAAGTTGATTTACCGAGCTTTACATTATGCACCTCATCTGAAGGAAGATCAGTGGAAGACCCTCTGAAATAATCCCATCTCGACTCCCAGGCCTCCTGGCCGAGCATAGCAGAAAAGTTATGCTTGCCAATATTATTGGAATAGGTAAGATAATTCTTTACCTGCCAGAACATACCGGCATTCTTCTGATAACTCATGCTGTTCTGAGGGCGTACCCAACCACCAAGATCCACTATGGGACGATACCTTATTGCATCGGAACTGCTTACATCGAAACCCAACTCGGTGCGATAAGTAAGATGCTTGAAAGGAGTAAGTTCCAGATAAACGTTGCCGTTCAGTTTCTGGCGCTTGAGCAAATTATCCTCCATCATAGCCATTGCAACGGGATTCGGATTTGTGTATCCTTCACGAATAGTAGAGGAATAATTTCCGTACACATCATAGATGGGAATGTCCGGAGGAGTTGTAAGAGAGTAGCGGATAAGACCCGCCTCAGAGTCTGCCAACTTAAGGTCGTCCAAGGTTCTGGCAAAAGTGGCATTAAAACCGAGTTTTAACCAGCTCTTGAGCCGGGCATCCATATTTGCGCGTAAACTGAAGCGGTTGAATTGACTTCCGATGATGGTTCCTTCCTGATCCATCCATGAGCCGGACACATAATACTGCACTTTTTCCGTACCGCCTTGTGCGCTCAGCTGATGCTGTTGCTGAAAGGCCGTGCGGAAAATAGCATCCTGCCAGTTTGTACCCTTTCCCAGCAGATTAGGAGTAGCATAATAGTCGCTGCGAGAGCCTTCTCCAAGTGCCACCAACTCATTGTAATACTGAGCAAATTCACGTAGATTCATTATATCCAGCCGAGTGTTCTGCCTTGCCCAGGCGGCCATGCCGTCATAAGAGAATTTGGCATCTCCGGCTTTGCCGCGTTTGGTGGTGATGAGCACTACGCCGTTAGCGCCCTGAGCTCCATAAATGGCTGTTGCAGAGGCGTCTTTGAGAATTTCCATGCTAACAATGTCAGCAGGGTTGATGGTAGAGAGCGGAGAAATGGTGGAAACTTTTCCGTTTCCGAGCGCATCTCCCAGACCAAAGTCTGCACCGCTATTCCCGCCGCCCTGCATAATTACACCGTCAATTACATACAGAGGCTCTGCATTAGCATTGATGGTAGCCTGGCCGCGTACGCGGATGCTCGACGAAGAACCCGGGGCGCCGGAAGTGATTACAGCGGTTACACCGGCTGCCCGACCCTGCAGGGACTGGTCGAGATTGGTGATAATGGACCCCCTGAGGTCTTCCTCTTTCATAGAAACGGAAGAACCGGCAAGGTCGCTTCTCTTCATCGTACCGTAACCTACAACCACAGCCTCATCGAGGAACTGTCTGTCTTCTTTGAGCACCACATTGATGACATCTTTGCCGGCAACTTGATACTCCTGGTTAGCATAACCGATGGAAGAGAAAACGAGGATTGCTCCGTCCGAAACGGTGATGGCGTAATTACCGTCAAGGTCAGTGATGGCACCCTTGTTGGTACCCTTCTCCTGAACCCCTGCGGCAATTACAGGTGCGCCCGACTCGTCGGTAACGGTTCCCTTAACCGTACGTACCTGCGCCATCAGCACTGCGCCGCCTCCGAAAAGGCAGGCAAGCAGGCAAAATAACAGTTTTCTTTTCATTCTGTCTTTTGTTAATAGTTAGTTAGAGATTAATTATTGGTTGTTAAACATATATTTCTGTAAGAATTTGTTCCTTTCCTCACTTAAGCGGGGCTCCTGATTATGAATATCGTGACCGCTGAGAGGAAAACCCTTATAAAACTTGTCAGGGCCGGAAATCAGATTATAACCGCCGAAGTTGGTATGAGGCGGGCAAATATTATCCTGCAAGCCGAAGCACATCAGCGTAGGGCATTTTATATATTTCGCAAAATTCTTTACATCAAAGTAGCTCAGCACCTTAAGACCTTCTTCGCGGGTAATCCCCTCTTTCTCCCAAACGGAAAATATCGCACTCGACGGCCAATTTTCCATTTCCAAATAATCAGGAAAATCGCTGAGAAACGGCACCATGGGCACAATACATTTGAACAAATCGGGCATCAGCGCCGCCGTTACAAGCGTAAAGGCTCCCCCTTGGCTGCCACCTTCCGCCCAAACATTGGAAAGGTCTGCCTTAGGCAGCGTCTGCACAAACTCCATTGCGCGTACGCAATCCATATAAGCACCTCTATAATAATAAGTCTCCTTGGATGAAATACCCCTCGTAGCCCAGTCTTTTACTGGCGGAAAAAATTCACTTATACCCTGTTCGCGGGCAGATGTGGTAAAGTCTATCCGGTTCGGATTTGCACTCGGGTCCTCCGGCCATGGCATGGAATTATAGCCATTGAAAGCCACCCTTACCGGATATTTGCCCTCCTTTACAGGCTCCACCAACCAGCCGCGTATCGGCACTCCCCCAAAAGAAATCATATCTATGCGATATGTCCTGCGAACATCATTGCTCCTTTCGGGAATAAGAGTACGGCGGAAATTGGGAGCCACGGCATCCAATTGTTTGCGGGTATCCTTCCAAAATGCCTCGAAATCGTCTTGAGCATCTCTCGGAGAAACTATCGCCGTAGGTTCACAGCCGACATTAAAGGCTTTTTCCGTAAGACCATCCTTTTCCACATATAAGCGCGCTTTATAAAAGCCCGGCTCCAAACCCATATGGAATTCTATGGTATCGGTCATGCGGCCGGGACGGGCAGTGGTCGTAAAATTCTTGTAAGCTTCCCCTTTATCGGTTTTGAGCTCCAGACTGACATCCACCCTGCCCGCTCTCCCCTGTTTGGTGCGAACCAGCACTCGAAGAGGCTTCTGGTCATCCAAAGTATAAAGCCAATCGTTTTCCAAAAGCGCCTCCACACTATAATTACAATTGGTATGTGCTGCGGCCTTCTTAATAATATCAGTGGTGGAAACATCCGAAACATATACCCCGTT
>JAAZIW010000054.1 GCA_012800665.1 Rikenellaceae bacterium | reverse complement strand
GGAAACAATAGAGCAGGCAGAAGAGGCTGCAAGGGTGCAAGAGATAGCAATAGCAGAAGCCGCAGCAATAGAAATCCCGACAGCTTTGACCAAATTGATTAAAGGGATGAAGAATTGCAGCCGTCTGTTGGAAAAGCTGAGCAATACCATGGTGGAAAACCCTGCGGTGCAGATAGGCAAAGGAGAGGTGATTGCGCGGGGAGTAAATAAAGAATTGGATGATTTGCGCGAGCTTTCGGAAGGTGGGAAAGAGTATCTTTTGCAGATGCAGCAGCGCGAGGCTGAGCGCACAGGTATAGGAAGTCTTAAAATTGGCTATAATAATGTTTTCGGTTATTATATAGAAGTCCGCAACTCCGCCCGCGATCAGGTTCCGCCGGAATGGCATCGAAAGCAAACCCTTGTAAGCGCGGAGCGCTATATAACAGAAGAGCTCAAAGAGTATGAGGAAAAGATTCTGATGGCTGAGGAAAAAATCGTGGAGTTGGAATCCGCCATTTATACCGAGCTTGTCGGTGAAGTGCAAAAAGGCATCCGCGATATTCAGACCAACTGCCGCATAATAGCGCAATTGGATGTTCTGCAAAGCTTTGCGCGTCAGGCTATAGACCGCAATTACTGCCGTCCAAATGTAAACGGAGGCAGCGTATTGGATATAAAGGCGGGCAGGCATCCTGTAATCGAAACCCTGATGCCTCCGGGCGAGGAATATGTCCCCAACGACATCCACATGGATTCATCATCCACCCAAATAATGATTCTCACCGGCCCGAATATGTCGGGAAAATCCGCCCTTCTAAGGCAGACGGCCCTAATTGTGCTGATGGCTCAAATAGGATCCTTTGTTCCTGCGGACAGCGCTGACTTCGGCTGGTTCGATAAAATCTTTACCCGCGTAGGCGCCTCCGACAATATCTCCAGGGGGGAATCCACCTTTATGGTGGAAATGTTGGAGACCGCCATGATTATGCACAATCTCTCCTCCCGCTCCTTAGTGCTCTTGGATGAAATAGGCAGGGGGACATCCACCTATGACGGCATGTCCATAGCCCGTGCGATAGTGGAATATATCTACAATCATGGCAAAGGCGCCAAAACCCTCTTCGCCACCCACTATCACGAACTCAACGACCTCGAAAACCTCTACCCTAGGGTTAAAAACTATCATATTACCGTGAAAGAACTTGGGAAGGAGGTTCTTTTCCTGCGCAAACTCGAACCCGGAGGCGTTTCGCACAGCTTCGGAATTCATGTTGCGCGAATGGCCGGTATGCCGAAAGAAATTGTAGAGAGCGCCGAGGCTACAATGAAGGCCTTGGAGCGCAGGGAGCAATCGGCAAAGGCGGTGGAAAAAAGCGGGCAGATACATCAAGACGGCAGTTTGCAACTTAGTCTGTTCCAACTCGACGACCCCACTCTGGCTTCTATCAGAGCGTCTTTAGAGGCGGCGGACCTCAACAATATTACCCCGATGCAGGCGTTTGACCTGCTTAGGGAGATGAAAAAAGAAATAGGCTTACAAGAATAACTTATGAAACTGAAATTATTT
>JAAZIW010000053.1 GCA_012800665.1 Rikenellaceae bacterium | reverse complement strand
TTATCCACATCGGCGCGGAGCGCAACACTTGCCATAACCTGATTGTAAGGTTGGTCGGGGTCGGCAAAGAAGGGGATTTTCTGCCCCGAAACTATGGTGTTGTTAAGGTCGATGCCGGCAATGCCGGTTGGGATGAGTTCGGATGGTTTACGGCGTTTGTAAGGATTTACAGATGGTCCGCCTACCTCGCGCTCTTCGCCCTCTATTTCGGGGCCTCCGTCAATCGGGTCACCATAGGCATTGAAGAAGCGTCCTCCCAATTGTTCGCTCACTTTCAGAGTAGGAGGTTTTCCGTGGAAGATGACCTCAGCATCGGTTGGGATGCCTTCCGTACCCGCAAATATCTGCAAGGTTATGAGGTCATTCTTGATTTTCACCACTTGCGCCAAACGTCCGTCCACCGTAGCAAGCTCATCATTGCCTACGCCTTGCGCATGCAGCGACACTGTTGCCTTTGTGATGGCATGAAGCCTCGTATATATCTTTCTGAAAACTTTAAGATCTGCCATGTTCTTGAAGGTGTTTATTTATTTGTTCGAGGTAATCCTTGAACTGTTCGCTGTCCATTTTGGAATAGTTCATCTGACGGAGCAGATTTATAAGGTTTTGGAAATAGACGCGGCAAAGTTCGAAATTGTCGAATTCGAAATTCTTTTCGCAAATCTCCAAAATAAAGTCTAACATATATTTTTGCCTATCCATAGAGGAGACGGCATCCACCTCATCAAAGGCATCTTGTTGCAAGAAGGCAAAATCCAAAACCTCACTCTTCCAAAAAGCCTCATGGTAGCTCATCGGCACTCCGTCATCTCCTAAAATATTTATTTGATCGGCCATCTCCTTACCTCTGCGCACCAACATCTTGGCTTTGATGATTTTTTCCACCCATCCCTTCTCAACTTCTTTATCGAGGTATTCAATAATCTCGGGATATTCCAAATATTTGGAATAAGAATCTATGGGGCTCACGGCCGGGTAGCGCTTTTGGTCGGCGCGGTTCTGTTCTAATGAATAGAAACAGCGGGCTACCTTTTTAGTACTCTCGGTTACAGGCTCTTTTAGATTACCGCCTGCGGGGGATACTGTTCCTATAAAGGTTACGGCTCCCTTTTGGCCGTTATTGAGAATTACCATTCCTGCACGCGAGTAGAAGTTGCTGATTATGGCAGAGAGGTCTACGGGGAAGGCATCTGCGCCGGGGAGTTCCTCCATACGATTGGACATTTCGCGCAGAGCCTGTGCCCAACGTGAGGTGGAGTCGGCCAGCAGAAGGCATCTGAGGCCCATGGCTCTGTAATATTCGCAGATGGTCATGGCGGTATATACCGAGGCTTCGCGGGCTGCTACGGGCATATTGGAGGTGTTGCAGATGATGGTGGTGCGCTCCATTAACTTGCGGCCGGTGTAGGGGTCGATGAGTTCGGGGAATTCAGTGAAGATTTCCACTACTTCATTGGCCCTCTCGCCGCATGCCGCCATCACTATTAAATCGGCCTCTCCCTGCTTTGCGATTGCATGCTGGAGTACGGTTTTTCCGCAGCCGAACGGACCGGGGATAAAGCCGGTGCCACCCTCTGCAATGGGGTTGAAGGAGTCTATTATGCGGACTCCCGTCTTCATTATCTTTTCCGGTCTCGGCTTTTCTTTATAGGCTTTCACAGCTATCTTTACCGGCCAGCGCTGCACCATGCTCACCTTTACTTCCTCGCCCTCTTCGTTAAGCAGCACGGCCATCGTGTCATCAATCTTGTAATTGCCTTCGGGGCTTACTTTTTTTACGGTGTATTCGCCTTCGAACGAGAAAGGAACCATGATTTTATGCGGGAGCCAGCCTTCCTCCACTTCTCCGAGCCAGTCTGCCGCCTGCACTTTGTCGCCCTCTTTTGCAATGGGTTTAAAGTGCCACTCGGCATCGTGGTCCAATGGAACTGTATATTCGCCGCGGTTAAGGAACACGTCTTTCATTGTGGTGAGGTCGTTCTGCAAACCGTCATACACCTCTCCCAATAGGCCGGGACCGAGGGTTACCTCAAGCATTCTGTTAAGGAACTTTACTGGTGCTCCGCCTTTAAGGCCGCGTGTGCTTTCGAACACCTGCACCGAGGCTTGATCCCCCTTTACCTTGATTACCTCCGCAAGAAGGTCGGTGCCGTCCAAATTAATGAAGCACAGTTCGTTCTCTGCCACCGGTCCGTCTGTCTGTACGGTCACAAGGTTCGAAACAATGCCGATAACTTTACCTGTTGTTGCCATTATATTATCGTAGTTTTCGTTAATTTCTTTAATTTAAAACCTCTCCCTCAAATTTTCCTTCCACCCCTTTTCTTAAATCCTTCACAAGCTTGCGGAAGTATTCGCGGCCTGTGGCTTCATCCAGCGAAAGCCATCTGTCCACTATTTTAAGCTTACATACAAAACCCAGAATTACATCTATATCAAAGACATGCATCACGGTAAGCTCATCTATCTTTGCCCATAATAAATCATCCAGGCCCCTTTCCCTTCCAAGAATATCATTCTGTCCAAGAACTTCCACCGCTTTTGCCGCATCTTCAAAGTCTTTGATTTCCTCATACTTTGTGCTATCATGCGGCAGAATCATGATATCCTGCCCCTCCGGCCTTCCGAGAGCCTTGTTGAGGTAGCTCACTTTAGCGTTGCGGAGCCCGAGGTCATACTCGAAATAGTCCCTGACAAAGTCGTTGTTCGAGGCGGCCGCTTTGAGGTAGAAGTCTTCGCCAAGTTTTTCGCTGTCCCATCCATCCAATAAGAACTCCATTAAGGCATTGTCTTTTTTGGAAAGTTGGGAGCGTATTTCCTCCAGCAGGCCT
>JAAZIW010000052.1 GCA_012800665.1 Rikenellaceae bacterium | reverse complement strand
TCTACGATGCCCGGTCTTTGGGGACCGGGAAAATGCTGACATTAGGCCTTCAGCACATGTTCGCCATGTTCGGGGCCACGGTGTTGGTTCCGGTCATCACGGGTTTGAGCATGAGCGCCACCCTGCTTTTTGCTGGTCTTGGCACTCTCATCTTCCACTTCTGCACTAAGATGAAGGTTCCCGCCTTCCTCGGTTCTTCTTTCGCCTTCCTCGGAGGCTATGCGACAGTATCTCAAATGGGTATGGCAAAAGGCCTTACACTGGCTCAAGCTCTGCCTTATGCATGCATAGGCGTATTCTTTGCAGGACTGGTTTACTTTATACTCGCCGGCCTTTTCGCATGGTTCGGCCCCAAGAAGGTGATGCGCTACTTCCCGCCCATCGTTACCGGCCCTATCATTATCTCGATAGGTCTCATCCTTTCCGGTTCGGCCATAGGCAATTGTGCAGACAACTGGTGGATCGCCCTGCTCGCAATAGCCATAATAATCGCGGCCAACATCTGGGGCAAAGGTATGATTAAAATCATCCCCATTCTGCTCGGAGTTTTAGGCTCCTACATTGTGGCGGCGGCCTTAGGCCTTTGCGATTTCACCCCTGTAAAGGAAGCCGCCTGGTTAGGAGTTCCCATACAATGGGAAAACACCGCCTTTGCAGCATTGAAAAACCCCAACTGGGGTCTCGTAGTGGCCGCCATCATCGCCATCGTTCCCATCTCCCTTGCAACCATGATGGAGCATATCGGTGATATATGCGCAATATCCTCCACCACGGGAATAAATTATCTGGAAGACCCCGGCCTGCACCGCACCCTCGTAGGTGACGGCCTCGCAACTTCTCTCGCATCTCTCTTCGGCGCTCCGGCAAACACTACTTACGGCGAGAATACCGGTGTGCTGAACCTTACACGAGTGTACGACCCGCGCGTGGTTCGCATAGCTGCCGTTTTTGCAATAATACTCTCTTTCTGCCCAAAATTCTCAGCCGTTATCGCCTGCATGCCCACAGCCACCATCGGCGGTGTGTCATTGGTGCTCTACGGTATGATTTCAGCGGTAGGCGTACGTAATATTGTGGAAAATCAGGTGGACTTCAAAGCATCGCGCAACGTGATTATCGCAGCTCTCATACTTGTGCTTGCAATAGGCATCAAGTACGGTGCAAACGATGCCATATCGATAGGCTTCACCTCCCTTTCCGGTCTTGCCATCGCTGCAATAGTGGGCGTGCTGCTCAATGCCATACTTCCGGGTATGGATTATGAATTCGGAAAAAACCCCATTGGAGACACTTCTGTGAATTTCGAAATAAACCGTTTGAAGAAAGATGAATAAAGATTTGCTGCTGAGCCACATCAAAAGCATCCCCGACTTCCCCGTCCCCGGTGTGCTGTTCAGGGATGTAACCACCCTCTATCAAGATGCGGAATGTCTTCGCGAGATGACTTCGGCCGTTGCCGGCATCTACAAGGACTGCGGCATTACAAAGGTGGTGGGAATAGAATCCCGGGGCTTTATACTCGGGGCTTCAGTGGCTTGCGCACTCGGGGCGGGTTTTGTACCGATACGAAAACCCGGAAAACTCCCCCGTGAAATTTATTCAGTAACTTATATGAAGGAATACGGGCCGGACTCGATTGAAATACATCGGGACGCCCTCGAGGAAGGCGATGTGGTGCTTCTTCACGATGACCTTTTGGCCACCGGAGGCACCACAGAAGCCGCCTTGCAACTTATACGCAAGTTTTCCCCAAAAACCATATACGCCAACTTTATAATAGAATTGGCCGAAGAATTCCCTGACTCAAGAAAAAGAATAGACGTACCTGTACGCTCTCTTCTTCAACTCTAACTTTTTTACATATATAACAAGTTCATAAATTACATTTTATGCAGCTCAAAAAATTATTTACCGCTGTAGCGGCGTTTGCATTGGTTCAAGGAGCCTTTGCGCAAACAAATCTACAGACCTTCTACGACTTAAGTCGCGGACATTTCACTACAACCCTCGAAGGCTTTCATGTCGACGGATGGGGCAACACTTTCTTCTTTATCGACTACGATTACGATGGAAGCAACGCTTCTGATGCCAAGGCTCTTGCAAGCGGAAGTTACTTTGAGATTGCCAGGTGCCTGAATTTCTGGCAGGATACTGCTGTCGGAGCCCTCAGCGCACAGGTTGAGTACAATGGCGGCATCGGTTTCCCGAGCCAGAATTTCCTCTTCGGTGTAGACTATTTCCTGCACAACAGCAGTTTCAGCAACACCTTCAATTTCAAGGTCCTCTACAAAACCTTCAGCAAGGGAACCACAAGCAGCCTGCCTCTGCAATTCACCTTCGTATGGGGCATGCAAGACCTCTTTGGTGTAAAGGGTCTTCGTTTCAGCGGCTTCGCTGATGTTTGGGAAGAGGATGTGGTAGTCTTCGCCGAAGACCCCGCAAGCGACAATTTCCTCAAGGACGGCAAGTTTGTATTCATTTCCGAGCCTCAACTCTGGTACAATATAGGTCAACACTTCGGTGTTCCGAATCTCAGCGTAGGAACTGAGGTTGAATTATCATTCAATTTCGCAGGCTTCACCGGCTTCAAAGCCCGTCCCTGCATAGGAACAAAGTGGGTATTCTAAAGATTTAAGATATGAAAAATAACTTCATGGAGAAGGCCTTCGGATTCAGGCCTTCGGTTCATAATTTCCGGACCGAAATAATTGCAGGACTTACCACCTTCCTTACGATGGCTTATATTCTGGCCGTCAACCCCGGTATATTCTCGGCTCTCGCAGGCCAGGGAATGCCTACAGACGCAGTATTTACCGCCACGGCTCTCGCTGCAATAGTGGGTACGCTTTGCATGGCCGTAATAGCAAAGAAGCCGTTCGCACTCGCCCCAGGTATGGGCTTGAATGCTTTTTTTGTTTATACGATATGCCTCGGCATGGGATACAGCTGGCAGTTTGCTCTTACCGCCGTGCTTATCGAAGGTGTTATCTTCGTTATCCTTTCTGTAACCAAAGCGCGTGAAACCATAGCCAATGCCATCCCGGCCTCTCTTAAAAGAGCCATAGGCGTAGGTATCGGTCTTTACATCGCATTCATCGGCCTTAAGAGCGCCGGTCTTATCGTAAGCGATGCCGCCACCTCTGTAGCCCTCGGCGACCTCGGTTCCAAAACTTCCATCTTAGCTATCATCGGTCTTGTCCTCACCGGCATGCTCGTAGCGCTCAAGGTGCGCGGCGCCATCCTCATCGGCATATTGGCAACCACCATTATCGGCATCCCCATGGGGATTACCAATTTCACAGGCGTAGTGGCTGTTCCCCCGAGCATCGATCCTATTTTCTGCAAATTCAAGTGGAGCCATTTGCTTACCTGGGATATGTTCATAGTTGTATTTACCTTCCTCTTCATCGACATGTTCGATACCATAGGCACCGTTGTGGGTGTTTCGGTAAAGTCCGGCATGGTGGATAAGGATGGTAAAGTTGACGGAATAGGCAAGATGCTCCTGGCAGATTCTATCGCCACAGTGGCCGGCGCCTGCTTCGGCACCTCCACCACCACCACCTATATAGAGAGCGCTGCCGGCGTTGCAGAAGGCGGCCGCACGGGCGTAACTCCTCTTGTAGTAGTTATTTGCTTCATAATCGCCCTGTTCTTCGCCCCGCTCTTCTTAGCTATTCCCGCAGCCGCCACCGGCCCCGTATTGGTAATAGTAGGTGTTATGATGATGGCTCCCGTGCGCGACATCGATTGGGACGACTACTCAGAGGCTATCCCCTCGTTCATCACCCTGCTGCTCATGCCTTTGGCATACAGCATCTCCCACGGTATCATGCTCGGTATGGTTACTTATGTAGTAATCAACGCCCTTTCCGGAAAATTCAAGAAGATAAGCGTAACCCTCTGGATTCTCGCCGCCCTCTTCATTTTCTATTATATCGTAAGACCGTAGTATTTTAGCTGTTTTTTTATTTACTCCTCCGGAGCCCAAAATCCGGAGGAGTTTTTTTTGATATTTTTTACTAAGTTTGTATTCGCAAGAAGAGCAACTTATGGAAGAAATCGTGCAAAAGGCAAGAGACATTGCGGTAAAGGCGCTGAATGGAGAAGTCCGCAG
>JAAZIW010000051.1 GCA_012800665.1 Rikenellaceae bacterium | reverse complement strand
GTTCTTTAAGGATTTCGCTGATAGTCAGAGAGTTACATTTTACGCTTGATTTTACGTTTAACCATGAGGCGGAAAGAAGAGGTCGCAACGGTGAAAGCAGAGGTTGTAGTAGATGTTGGAACAGGAACAGGAACAGGAACAGGAACAGGAACAGGAACAGGAGCAGAGGCGAGATACCGGGCAGAAAATAACAAAGCCGACCCAAAAAGTCGGCTTCGTTTATATGTGGATTTCAGAAATCTAAGAATTCAAGAATCAAAAGATTCAGAAATCGAAAGGTTTCGAAATCAGAGGATTCCGGAATCGGAAACTTACTGATTAATACAGTTCGTCGCCGGAATCGTTGGAGTTGCTGAAATCGCGGAAGTCGTCCTCGCTCGGGGCGGGAGCATTCTCAGGTTTGCGGCCGCTGAAGCGGCGATCTTTACGCTCAGCATGACGGTCATCCGAGAAGCGGCTGTCGCGACGGTCTTTACCGCGGCGGTCGTCATTGCGCTGGTCGTCACGACGATCGGAATTACGGCGGTCTGAGCCGCGGCGGTCGGAATTACGACGATCAGAATTGCGGCGGTCTCCGCCACGGGGCCTGCGCTCGGCAGGATCCACATAGCCTTCCGGCTTTTCGGTAAGAGCGCGCATGCTAAGGCGCATCTTTCCGTTCTTTTCATCATACTCAAGGAGCTTGACATCCACCTCATCGCCAACCTTCAATACATCCTCTACATGCTCGGTCTTGCCCCAGGCAATCTCGCTTACATGCAACAGGCCTTCTTTGCCCGGCAGAATCTCCACAAAAGCGCCGAAGTCGAGTATGCTCACAACCTTTCCGTGATACACCTCGCCGACTTCCGGCTTTGCGCAAATGCTCTTAATCCATTCGATAGCCTTCTGCATGGCTTCCTGGTCATTGGAAGCAATGTCCACAACGCCTTCAGTCATGTTGGTACCCTCTATTGGAACCTCATCGATATTGATGATTGCTCCGGTCTCCTTTTGAATCGCCTGAATGGTCTCGCCTCCCTTACCTATAACTGCACCTATGAATTCTGCAGGTATGCGGATTTCCACTATGCGCGGAACGAAGGGTTTGTAATCCTCGCGAGGAACGGGCTGAACCTTGAACATTTCGTCCATGATGTGCATACGGCCCTGACGTGCCTGCTCGAGCGCCTTTTCAAGCACATCATAGCTGAGGCCGTCCACCTTTATATCCATCTGGGTAGCGGTAATGCCGTCTTTGGTGCCGGCAACCTTGAAGTCCATATCGCCGAGATGATCCTCGTCTCCGAGAATATCGGTGAGAATGGCATAGCGTTCGTTGGGACGCTCCGCATCGGTGATAAGACCCATGGCAACACCTGCAACGGGCTTTTTAATCTTCACGCCTGCGTCCATGAGGGCTAAGCAGCCGCCGCATACCGAGGCCATTGAAGAAGAGCCGTTGGATTCGAGAATATCGGAAACCACGCGTATTGCGTAGGGATTTTCGGGAGAGGTGGGAACTACGGGCTCTAAGGCGCGCATTGCCAAATTACCATGACCGATTTCGCGGCGGCCGGTGGCGCGTATAGGCCTTGCTTCGCCTGTCGAGAAGGGCGGGAAATTGTAATGCAGAACAAACTGTTGGTCGTCCTGAATGAGCACCTCATCCATTTCCTTCATATCGAGCTTGGTGCCGAGCGTAACGGTGGCAAGAGCCTGGGTTTCACCACGGGTGAAGATGGCGCTGCCATGCACGCAGGGAAGAACATCGGTTTCGCACCAGATGGGGCGGACCTCAGTGGAGGTGCGTCCGTCAAGACGACGGCCTTCATTGAGGATAAGGTTGCGCATGGCTTCCTTTTCCACTGCTGCATAATAACGGTCAATCATCGGAGCTTTCACCTCAAGTTCCTCTTCGGGAATGCCTGCCAGGAATTCTTCCTTTATGGCCTTGAAGCCAGTCTCGCGCTCTTTCTTGGACTTGCCTGCCTTGGCGAGCTCATAGCAGCGGCTGTAGCAAGCGGTCTCAACCGCCTTGCGGAGGTCTTCGTCCTGCTCATCGTGCTGATACTCGCGCTTGGCGCCATCGGTTCCGAGTTCGTGCATGAGCTCTTTCTGAACACGGCAATGCTTCTTGATTTCTTCGTGGGCAAACTTAATGGCCTCCAGCATTTCGCGCTCGGAGAGCTCTTTGAGTTCGCCTTCCACCATCATGATATTTTCTTCGGTGGCGGCCACTATCATGTCGATATCGGAATTCGCCATCTCGGAGAAATTGGGGTTGATGCGCCACTCCCCGTCTATGCGGGCGATGCGAACCTCAGATATGGGGCCTCCAAAGGGGAGGTCGCTGGTTGCGAGGGCGGCAGATGCAGCCAAACCTGCAAGGGCATCAGGCCGAATGTCCTTTTCTGCGGAAAGAAGACTGATGTAGATGAATACTTCGTTATGGAAGTCTTCCGGCCACAAAGGACGTATGGGCCTGTCAACCAGGCGGGCAATAAGCACCTCGTAATCGGAGGGCCTGCTCTCTCTCTTCAAAAAACCTCCGGGGAAACGCCCTGCGGAGTAATACTTTTCTCTGTAGTCAACGGATAAGGGAAAGAAGTCCGAGCCTTCTTTTACTTTTTCAGCCGCAGTAACGGTGGCGAGAAGCACTGTGCCTCCCATCTTTACCACGGCGGAGCCGGCGGCCTGTTTGGCCAATTTACCGGTCTCGATTTCAATTACCCGGCCATCGGGTAAATCGATTGTTTTTCTAATAATGTTCATTTTTTTCTTTTAGCGGCGAAGGCCGAGCTCCTTGATGATGGAGCGGTAGCGCTCAATGTCAATTTCTTTAAGATAGTCGAGAATTTGACGACGCTTTCCTACGAGGCGAAGAAGAGAGCGGCGGGTTACCACGTCTTTCTTATTCTCGTTTACATGCTTGGTAAGATGTGCGATGCGATAGGTGAAAAGCGCTATCTGGCTTTCAGGAGAACCTGTGTCGGCGGCTGTTTTGCCGTACTTTTGGAAAAGCTCCTGTTTCTTTTCCGGCTTGAGATACTCTGCCATTTTGTTGTTTATTTAATTAATATTCAGGAACTTCCGAATCTTTTCGAAAGTCATCCTGCCAAAGAAGCAATGCTTGAAATCGTTCCTTCGACAGAAAGCGGGGCAAAGTTAGAAATTATTTTCGAATTCTCAAATTAAGTTTTGCCTACGCCGAAACAAAATCTTTATAATTATTTTTCGGCAAAGGCTGGGGCATACATCTCATACAGCGCCTTCATCCTGTCTTTTCATTTTCCTGTTTCCATACGGCTCTCCCGGAGGAGGTCCTTGCGCTTGACTTTGCCCGCCTTGTTCCAGCGGCCGTAAACCTCGCTGACATTGCCTGCGGTAATAAAGTAGTCTATCTGCTCCTCATTTATATATTCCATCAGAGACGCAAATTCATCATTGGAAAGAAGGACCTGGATTTCTATCTGTTCATTGCCGGAATAACCGCCCTTTACTTGATAAAGGCTGCAGCCGCGGCGAAGTTCATCTACAATATAGCTGCGGAGTTTTTCGTGCTGGTTCGAAATAATGCTCACGCGTTTTTTGCGATTTATGCTTGCCATGAAATAATCGATTACAAGACCGTTTATCCAGGTGCCTATAAGGCCGATTATAACCATATGAAAG
This sequence comes from Rikenellaceae bacterium, assembly GCA_012800665.1. Lineage (GTDB taxonomy): Bacteria > Bacteroidota > Bacteroidia > Bacteroidales > UBA932 > Cryptobacteroides. Next base: position 3,249 of record JAAZIW010000051.1, on the reverse strand, counting down.
GGGTTGATAAGGAAGGCCGTGCAGCAGATTATACCGCCGCCGATGGTTACGCTGAGACCTATGTCGAAGTGGGTATATTTATTGATGATTTTGGCGATGATATCGAGCCCGCCCGTAGAAGCGTTTATATTGAAGAGTATGGCTTGGGAGATACTTAAAAGGAGTACGAAGCAAACGAGGTCCAGCCAGGGGTCTCCCATTACGGAAAAACTATTGAGCGTGTTGATGGGCATATCGCTCCCCATTCGTATGGAAGCTAATTTTTGGGCAGGCATGATTGCCTCCCACACTTCCATAAGAGGACCGAGAAGAAGAGCCGTGTACACTGTTTTGGCTCCGAATTCCTTGCCTATCAAAAGCCAGGCAAGGACCAAGAGAATAGCATTGATTAAGAAAATCATCCACGACACCTTAATGTTAATGCCAAAACCTTCAAGGACTGTGGAAAGCACTATGGAAAGTCCGGAAACTGTCCCGATAATGAGTTTGCTGGGGGTCAGAAAATAATAGACCGCTGCTGCTCCCAAGAACATAGCCAGCGTCATAATTATAAATTCTTTCCAGAATTTTCGAGTTCCTAAAAAGGAGATGAGTTTTTTCATTGACTTTTCTTCATTTATATTGCCTGCGAAGTTAGCAAATTATTTAAGATGCCTGCCGCTGACATTGCCACCGCCTTGGCAAAGCATCGTCAATAGACTGAAAATGCGGGTAAAACATAAAATTTTTCGAATAAAGTCTTTTTTTGAAAAAAAATTTCTACCTTTGCAGGCCAAAAAAAAGGAGGTGATAAAAAACGAATGATTATTGTACCAGTAAAAGAAGGTGATAACATTGAACGCGCACTCAAGCGCTTCAAGCGTAAATTCGAAAAGACCGGAACTCTCCGCGAGCTCCGTTCGCGAAAGCATTTCGAAAAACCCTCCGTAAGCAGAAAAAAGGCAAAAGAGAAAGCCATCTATGTACAGCGTCTCCGCACTGAGGAAGAGCAGTAATAGAAAACTATATTACAAAAATAACCCCTGAAAGCTAATACTTTCGGGGGTTTTTGTTAAAATGATAAAAAGAAATGACTCCTATGAACCGGCTTTCTGGATATATACATCACTGCCGTTTATATCATACTTGAGCTTCGAAGAGAATTTCATATATTCCAGCACGCGCGTAATTGATTCTGTGGTGAAAGTAGCGGTAAAATGATACTTCATGATATCATTATCTGTCACATGAATGTTAACGCCATACCAACGTTCAAGCTGCTTGATTACGTCCGTCATAGGGGTGTTGTCAAAAATCAATTCTCCTTTCACCCATCCTGTGTTTTTATAAATATCTGCATGCTTGATTTTGGGAAGCTTCATATCGGAAGCGCTCCTTGCATTTGAGTTGTTCACATCAATATTGATTTCCTGGTTGGGAAGAATTTTATGCTCATAATTGGATTTGTCTTCTTTTACCACTATGCTGCCCTCAATCAAGGTGACTTTCACCTTTTCATCATCTTCATATGCCGATAAATTGAAGGTGGTCCCGAGCACTTTAACCGTCACACCATTTGCAGTACGGACATTCATCGGCCAGTCGTCGTGATGCCTGACTTCAAAATAGCCTTCTCCCGTAAGGAACAATTCTCTCGCATCTGCTGCAAATCGTTGCGGAACAATGAGTTTGGATTCTCCGGAGACTCTTTAATCCACTCTGCTATTGGCTCAGATTCCTTTTGGTTAGCTTTTCCGAGTATATATCGGATAAGTAATTTATTGTCCATAGATTTCATCTTTTAATACACTGTTATTATCCTCATTAAAAGCCTCCAAACTGAAACGAAGCGCTTTTAATGTTATACTGATATGATATTCCACAACTTTTGTCGTGATTCCAAGTTTCTTTGCAATCTCTTTGTATGTAAGACCGTCCTGTCGACTCATTTTAAAAGTCCTGACAACTTTCTCCGGCAGAGACAAATAAATTCTTTCAATGAACTCCTGCAGCTCCAGACCGATAATCTCTTGTTCAACTGAGTTTGAACTAAGGGCAAGAGTGTTTATCAAGTTCTCTGATTCCTGAAGAGAATTGCCTCTGCGGCGCTTTGCATTGTCCCGAAGATAATTCAGCGACTTGTTCCTGGCTATCGTGTAAAGATAAGAACGGAAGTTTTTGTTCGGATCAAGCGTCTCTCTGTTCTCCCAGATTGCAAGCATGGTCTCCTGAGCAAGGTCTTCCGAGTCTTGTTTATTCCTCATAATAGTTCGTTAACTTTATAAGTTTTTACGCCGCGTCTCGAACGCCGTAGAATAAAAGTTCTTTGAAATCAGTGTTATTTAATCGCATGTTCGGGCGTTTACCGGACATTGCAATAAATCGTTCAACCATTGCAGCGTTGTGCAGCAGTGTTTTGGTGGATCCGACTGAGAGATCCATCCCTTGCCGACGGACTTACCGCCCAGACAACCGCAGTATACATCTTGTACACGAGTTTGTCTTCAGGCGCACGGACCTCGCCGAAGACGGACATGTCAAGGTTCTTGAGATCCACCTTTCCCGCGAACTTCTGAGGCCTGCCCGCGCTTGCCCGATTTGGGTCCGGTGTATAGGTACTTGAGGTTGACGTCATCACGGAAGCGACTGATAAGGTTGAATCCCATCATTTTGACTCCGGTCACAAAGCTCTCCTTTGAGAAGTAGGCGTCAGCAACAAGAAGTTTGCAGATAGACAATAACTGTTTGCAGTTTCGTGTAAGCATCCTCAGATACCATCCGGTGAGGGAATCCGGTTCCTCCATGCCCATGGTGCATTTAGGTTTGCGACCCCGCTTTTTGTCGGTGAAGGTTTGCTCTGCTTTTAGGAAGATGGAGTCTTTGGCATCGGTGTCCCTTCGTTGATTCCAGGAAGGACTTGTTGAATGAGAGCCAGTCAAAGGGCCTCTTGAAGTTCTGACGGAACCTGCTCTCGCAAGAGCGTCCGCACCTCGCCATCTGGGTGAAGTTGAGACGTCCTTTATGTGTAAGTATAAGTTCCATGGTCTCGATGAAGAAGGATTGAAAAGATTTGCTTAAATTTGCTTGGCTTTTGAGGGCTGTCGCAAGCACTTATCCTAATTTTTCGGGCATTATTTTTTACTTTTTTTAACACTTTTTTCGGCTTTGTTCTATGCCATTCGAGAGGTGCAGTAAAGCGCCCCTGTTCGGGCTATTGTTGTTGTAAGTGTTTGAAAATTATATAAATATTAAATTTTTAACGAATCATTG
>JAAZIW010000050.1 GCA_012800665.1 Rikenellaceae bacterium | reverse complement strand
GTGTGCTGTTGCTATGGCCCGTTTGATACGCTCCTCAAAATCGCTGTTCTGCTTTTTGGTCGTGAGACCGTGGAAAGTGAGCACAATCTGGTCTATTCTGTCGCTGCCTCCGCGCATGGACTGTACCACAGCAAAAGGGGCGTAGCAATAATTGGAATGGTCGCCCTCATCAGTGTAACTTATGCCTACCACCTTGAAAGCCAAACCGTTTGCTTTTACATACCTACCTAAAAGCCTGTCTAAATTGTCTTCTTCTCCGCCCAGCAGGGTTTCCGCCATGCGGGAGCCTATCACCATAACCTTGGCTCTGTTCAGTTCGTCATAAGGGCTTATGAAGCGCCCGTGTTGCAAGCGTATTTTATTGATTGATTTAAGTTCGGAGGTGGCCCCGTCAATATTCGCCGTTACTTTTTCGTATCCGTAGCTGATGCTTGCCGAGCTGTATATTCTGGGGCTCACGACATCTATCACATCAGCAAAGGCCTTGCTTTTCAGAATCTCCACATCTTTCATGTCGAATCTGATGGGCGTGCCTTCTGTGAGCCCTCCGTATGGCTTTGACATACTTCCCGGGAATATTGCCATAGAGGACACTTCCACTTCTGCCATATTGCTCGAAAAGGCATTCAGAAGGCCGTTACCGGCACCCAAGAGAGCAATCAGCATGAAGATGCCCCAGGCAACCGCAAAACCGGTGAGTGAGGTGCGGAGCTTGTTGTGGCTGAGAGTAGTCCAGATTTCCTTGAGAGCGTCGCGCATTTTCCTTTATTTTATTGCTCCTATATCGCTGTAATGGATTGAATTGTGTTTTTCGTTTTCTTCGATAGAGCCAATCACACCGTCTTTTATATGAATTATCTTATTGCTTACATTCGCTACACCGCTTTCGTGGGTGACCACTATTATGGTCATATTGTCTTTGCGGTTGAGCTGGGATAAAAGCTCCATTATTTCGGCTCCGGTCTTGGAATCGAGGGCGCCTGTGGGCTCATCTGCTAAAATTATATCGGGACGGGTTACGAGGGCCCGAGCTATTGCCACCCTTTGCTTTTGACCGCCCGACATTTCATTCGGGAAATGTCCCGCCCATGCGCTTAGCCCCATGCGCTCGAGGTATTCCATAGCCATTTTGTGGCGCTTCCTTCGGCCTATTCCCTGATAATAGAGAGGAAGTTCCACATTTTCGACAGCGGTTTTAAAACCTATCAGATTGTAGGATTGGAAGACAAAGCCTATCATGCGATTGCGGTAATCGGCTGAACGCACCTCGCTTAGGTTTTTGATGAGTTTGCCGTCAAGATAATATTCTCCGGTGTCGTAATTGTCTAAAATTCCAAGAATATTCAGCAGAGTGCTCTTTCCGGAGCCTGAGGCGCCCATTATGGAGACGAATTCGCCTCTTTCTATGCTAAGATTGATGCCTTTGAGCACATGCAGGGGCTGGGCCCCGAAATATGTCTTGTTTAGGTCTTTGAGTTCTATGAGAGCCATATTGCCTTGTAAAATGGTCAGAGTATATTGAGGCTTTGTTCGCGGATTTTCTCCAATTCATCCTTCATTTTCACAACCGCCTTTTGAATGTCTGCATTATTTGCCTTGGAACCGGTGGTGTTAATCTCGCGGCCTATCTCCTGTATTATGAAGCCGAGTTTTTTCCCGGGACAAGGCTCGCTGTCTATAGTATCAAGAAAATATTTGCAATGCTGGCGCAAACGCAGCTGTTCTTCGCTTATATCCAGTTTTTGCAGATAAAAGACCATTTCCTGTTCGAAGCGCTCAGGCTCTAATTTTATTTTGCATTCTTCGGCCGCTTTAATAATATTCTCTTTTACGGTCTGCAGCCTTTCCGGCTCGTGAAGTTCGACTTCTTTTTGGAGGTTCAGAATATTCCTAATCCGCGATGTGATGTCTTTATAGAGAGCGGCTCCTTCTTTTGTGCGATATTCGTCAATACTCTCAAGAGCTTCATCGAATGCGGTTTCCACCACAGGCCAATCCTCTTCATCTATTATATTGCTTGTTTGAGAATTCAATATGTCAGGGAAACGGAGTATGCTTGGCAGAAGGTCGCTTTCGACATTAGAAGAGGGGAGGGAGGTGCGGATTTGCGCAAGCTGCTTATAATATTCCTTTACAAGTTCTTCATCAATGATTTTGGCGCCGGCTTGTGAATTTGCTTCAAAACCAAGAAAGACATCGATGGAGCCTCGCACCAAAGATTCTGCAATTTTATTGCGAATTTCAAGTTCCTTTTCTTTTGGGAGCAACTGGCTCTTTATGGAGATGTCAGCGTTTTTGGAATTCAGCGAGCGGATTTCGATTGTGAGTTTGCCGGAAGGAAGCGCTGCTTCCGCCTTGCCGTAACCGGTCATGGATTTTATCATTATATCTGCTTGTTTTTACAATATTATAGTGTAATAGTTTATTAGTACACTGCAAAGGTAAACAATATTTTTTAACTTCCAAATCTTTAAAGCGAATTTACGACAAATATCGTTCCTATTTGTGAATATTTTCACAGAATTCATTATTTTTGTTTTTTGCTATTATAAGGCATATATTTAAGACGCAGATTAACGTTTAATGTTAAATAACATGGAAGCAGAAGAAAAGAAGAGTCTCAATTTTATTGAGGAAATAATGGAAGAAGATCTTCGGAGCGGCAAGGTGAACAGCATACTTACCCGTTTTCCTCCGGAGCCGAATGGATATTTGCACTTAGGCCATGCCAAGAGCCTCTGCATTAATTTCGGCCTTGCGGAAAAGTACGGTGGCAAAACAAATCTTCGCTATGACGACACCAACCCCTCCAATGAAGATGTGGAATACGTGGATGCCATCAAGGAAGACATTAAATGGTTGGGCTTTGAGTGGGATAAGGAATTGTATGCCTCCGATTATTTCGAGCAATTGTATGAATGGGCCGAAAAGATGATAAATGATGGCAACGCCTATGTGGATGACCAAAGTCAGGAAGAAATTTCGGAAAACCGCGGCACTGTGGAAACCCCCGGAATAGAGAGCCCGTATAGAAATCGTACTCCGGAGGAGAATCTGAAGCTTTTCCGCGAGATGCGTGACGGCAAGTATGCAGAAGGTGAAAAGGTGCTCAGGGCTAAGATAGATATGGCTTCACCGAATATGCTGATGAGGGACCCGATTATGTACCGCATTAAATATGTGGACCATCATCGTACAGGCGATAAATGGTGCATATATCCCATGTATGACTATACCCACGGTCAGAGCGACTCAATAGAACGCATCACCCATAGTATCTGCACCCTCGAATTTGATGTGCACCGTCCGCTTTACGACTGGTTTATAGAGGTTCTGGAGATTTTCCCCAGCCATCAATACGAATTTGCAAGGCTCAATCTCACCTACACCTTGATGAGTAAGCGAAAACTTTTGGGGCTTGTTGAAGATGGTATAGTAAGCGGTTGGGACGACCCCCGAATGCCTACCCTTTGCGGAGCAAGAAGGCGCGGCTACACTCCCGAGGCCATCAAAATGTTCTGCGATAAAATAGGCGTGAGCAAACGTGAACAGCTCATCGACATCCAACTTTTGGAATGGTTTGTAAGGCAGGATTTGAATGCCCGCTCCAATCGTTATATGGTTGTTCAGGACCCTCTCAAGGTAACTATAAGCAATTGGCCGAAGGGGAAAGTGGAATGGTTCGATTGTCCGCTCAATCCTGCTGAGCCCGAAGGGCCTTCCCGCAAGGTACCTTTAAGCGGAGAATTATATATCGAGCGTGCTGACTTCATGGAAGAGCCGCCCAAAAAATTCTTCCGCCTCAGACCCGGAGGAGAAGTAAGGCTCAAATATACCTATATAATAAAATGTGATGAGGTGGTGAAGGATTCCGAGGGTAATATTATCGAATTGATTTGTTCCTACGACCCTACCACAAATCCCAAAACAGGGGAGTGGCGCAGCGTAAGGGGTAATATACATTGGGTTTCCGGCGAACATGCCCGCAAAATCACAATTCGGGACTACGACCATCTTTTTACCCTCGCCGATATGAGTCAGGTGCCGGAAGATAAAGACTATAAAGATTTCCTCAATCCCGAATCCCTTGTTATCCGCAAAGGTCTGGCTGAGCCGGCACTTTTGGAAGACAAGTCGGATATTCCGGTTCAATTCGAGCGGAGCGGTTATTATGTGCCGGACCCCGACCATACCGAAGCGGAGCCTGTATTCAATAAGACGGTTTCTTTAAAGGATTCTTACAAAGCCGGATAAAATTCAGCCGGACAAGTTTGTATTCTACAGCAGGTTAAGCAGTTTTGCACGGGACAGCAGGCAGTTGCCCTTAGCAGCTGCCGAACGTCCAAGAGTGCTGAAGCGTATTTTTGTGTCAACAGATACTTTGCTGAGAGAGTGTTTGTTAACTGCCGTGCGGATGGGCAGCATAAGGTAATCTCGGCCTACGATGAGACGTCCGCCTATCACTACAAGGCCGGGGTTGAATACATTTATAAGACCTGCTATGCCTCTTCCGAGCGTTTCGCCCACTTGACCTATGCCCTCAATTGCCAATACATCTTCATTTTCCACTGCATCCAAAACATCTTGAAGCGTTATATCTCCTGCTTCGTGGTAGACTTTCCAAAGCGAGGAACGCCTTCCTTCCTTCAGTTTTTCTTTTATCCATCTCGTGAGTGCGGAACCGGAAGCTCCTGTTTCTAAACAGCCTAATTTGCCGCAGCGGCAGATGATATCGTTATCGAGCATCGGGAAATGGCCTATTTCTCCGGAGAAGCCGGACTTGCCGTAATACAGGTGGTCATCAACAACAATGCCCATACCGAGTCCCCAACTGAGATTGATGAAAAGCATATTGGAATCGCCTTTTTCACCGAGCGACATATATTCGCCGTAGGTCATTGCCCTGGAGTCGTTCTCGATAGTGACCGGAGCCTCGAGCTCCCTTTGGAAAATATCTTTCAGGGGAATGTCATCCGATACGAAATAGGAAAGACTAAAGCCCTTTTCGGGATTTACGCGCCCTGTAAGACTGATGCCTACACCGAGCACCTTGTTCCATGCCACACCGGAGTTTGTTACCTCATCGCGGATTTTACGGCAGATATCGCGAAAGCTCTCTGCATTGGCCTCTAATACGAAAGGTATGTCCTGAATATAGAATTTGACATCTCCTCTGAAGTCGGATATGGCTATATGAAAGTGCTGGCGGGCTATATCCACTCCTATAAAGCAACCCGCATCGGGATTAAGACCGAAAGTGCTGGGACGGCGTCCGCCGCTGGTGCCTACCTTGCCGCAATCTTGCAGATATCCTTCTTCTACGAGGCCTGCGATTATCTTTGTTGCAGTGGGTACGCTGATTTCCAAGTGCTTGCTGAAATCAGCTATGCTGCAGGCTCCGTTTTTGATACAAAGCTTTATTATACCCCTCTGTTCATTAGTCATAGTTTAAATTCTTAAGTGTACTTCAAAGGCAAATTTAACAAAAAATACTATATTTGTAAATGTTTTTCGAAACATTTTTAAAAATCTAAATGTTCAATGCGTTGAAAAGAATAAAATTTGCAAAACTATCTCTCAAGAGCAAACTTGTTTTAAGTCTGTCGGCTATTGCTGTGGTGCTATTGGTTTCGAGTATAATCTCCGTGTTGGAATATAGGAGCGTAAGTTCGTATGTGTCAGATAAGATTGCGGAAAATATACATAACATAAATGTGGCGCAAAAATTAGCCAATCAAAGCAATGAGTATAATCTTGCAATCCTGGCTCTTGTTGGAGAGGAGAGTTTTGTTGCGATGCCGGAGTTCGACCGTGAGGGCTTTGAGTCTCGCTGCGACAGCCTGCGCAAATCTCTTTCGGAGAGCGGCTTTATGCCTTTGGCCGATTCTGTAGAATATTCCTATTCTGCTTATATGCTTACAAGCTTGGAATTACAGGATGTAATTGTTTCGGAGTTTACTGATACTCAAACTTGGTATTTTGAAAGACTTCAACCACGCTTCAACAAACTTATCGCCGATATAGATAATTTGACTGAAGCAATATATCAGGAGCTTGAACATAATTCCGCCACCTTTGAGAGCACCTTCTATCGTGGCATCATACCCGGAATTGTGGCTGTGGTGGTAGGTTTTCTGCTTCTGCTCATGTTACTGTTTTTCCTTACAATCTATTACGTAAAACCTATATACGGCATGCTGGATTCTCTTAAAATATACAGGTCTTTCAACACTCCATATAATTACGATTTTCAAGGCGATGACCAGCTGCACGAACTTAACGAAAATGTGAGTGAGCTTGCAGCTGAAAACAGCAGACTTCGTAAACGCATTTCCGCCATGCGCTCCGGCAAATCACCAGATACCCCAAAAGAATGAACTGGAGCACCATCAGCCGTAATGTAGGGTACGCCCTTTTGGTGGTCGCACTCTTTATGTTATTGTCTGCCATTATTGCGTTGACAGACCCTGATGATACGGCTTTCGTACCGCTTATAATAAGTTTTCTGCTAAGCTTTACAGTCGGCGTATTTCCTTTCATCTTCGTAAAGAAAACAGCTGCCATATCTCTTAAAGAAGGTTATTTAATAATATTTCTTTCATGGCTGCTGGCTTTCATTTTCGGCATGCTTCCTTATACTCTGTGGGGCGGTCCGTTTACTATAATGAATGCATGGTTTGAAAGCGTCAGCGGCTTTACCACCACCGGAGCCACCATTCTTTCCAATGTGGAGGCCCTTCCCAAGGCTTTGCTTTTTTGGCGCAGCAGCACACATTTCATAGGAGGCTTGGGAGTTGTGGTGTTTTTGCTGCTGCTTATTCCCAACACCAGCCCGATGAGGCTTCGCCTTACCAATCTGGAACTTTCCTCCCTTTCCAAAGGAGGTTATCGTACAAGGGCAAACCAGACGGTTTACATCTTCACTTATGTATATCTCGGGCTCGTCGCTGCATCTTTCCTGCTTTATTGGGCTGCGGGAATGAGTCCCTTCGATGCCATCAACCATGCCTTCAGTGTGTGTGCTACCGGCGGATTCAGCACAAAAAATTATAGCATAGCGAGTTTTAACTCTCTACCTATCTCACTGATTACCATGGTGTTTATGTTCCTCTCCAGCACCCACTTCGGACTGATATGGTTAGCGCTTGTGAAACGCAGTTTAAAACCGTTTAAAAACGAAGTCTTAGGGCTTTATGCCGGCATTTTGGTGATATTCAGCGTAATAATGGCATTTGTGCTCAAATTGCAAGGCCTCACGGATACTTGGGGTAATGCATTTTTAATCGGAGGTTTCGAAATGTTGAGTTGCGCCTCGACTACCGGCATGACCATAGCGGACAGTTCCAATTTCCCGTTCTTTTTGAGCCTGCTCATGATGCTTTCGGGTACTGTCTGCGGCATGATGGGCAGCACCACCGGCGGTATAAAGAGTGACCGTTTTCTCTTGCTTCTTAAGGGGATAAGAGCGCATTTGTATAAAGTCATACATCCTACAAGTGTAACGGAAATCAAATACTGCGGAAAAAATTTAGATGCTGAAGATGTCCATCAGCATATCCTTTATATTGTGGTTTTCGGCTTTATATGGATGATTTCCGTGCTTCTCACTCTTGTTTGCGGAGTGGATACGCACAATGCTTTTATAGCTACCCTGAGTTCGCTCGGAAATGTAGGGCCTTCGGTCGGAGCTCTCGGCACTTTCGGTAATTACGGACTGCAACCATTCTTTGCAAAATTTGTATATACACTTGACATGTTTCTCGGCCGTATAGAAATTTATCCCGTGTTTGCTGTATTCTATTTGATATTTGACCGAAACAAGAGATTTTGATATGCAGTCGAGGGCGGATTTTTTATATTCCGAATTTCTAAAACTTCTCAGTGTTGACGGCACTCCATGCCAGGAAAGGATGCTGCGTACTGCAGCTGATTTCCTTATGGGGGACGACCACGATATTATGGTTGTGAACGGCTATGCAGGCACAGGCAAGACAACGGTTGTGGCCGCGATAGTTGCCGCACTCAATAAATTCAAACTGAACACCGTGCTGCTTGCCCCCACCGGACGTTCCGCCAAACTCCTTTCGGAAATGTGCGGGCGTCCTGCATACACAATTCATAAGCATATTTACAAGCAGCGCTCTGTGGGCGAAGACGGTTTCGGACAATTCAGCTTGGTGCCCAACAAGGCCAAAAGCACGCTTTTCGTGGTTGATGAGGTGTCGCTGATAGGGATTGATAACGATGGTGGGCAGTCATCGGCAATGTTCGGCAGCGGAAATTTACTTTCCGACCTTATAGGATTTGTAAGAGGCGGCATAGACTGCCGTCTGCTTCTCATAGGCGATGGCGCTCAACTTCCTCCCATAGGCTTGGAAGCTTCTCCTGCACTTTCCCCCGATTTTATGGATGGTTTTGGAGGGGTCTGCTACGAAACACTCACTACCGTTGTGCGTCAGGCGGAGGAGTCGGGCATCCTGCATAATGCCACAATTCTAAGGAAACTCATTTCCAAGGCAGAACCCGGGGATGTTTTCGACAATCTTAAATTAGAACTCGGCGGTCACAAGGATATTTTGCGCATTGATGGTTCCGAGCTGATAGATGCCATAGGTGAAAGTTATAATTTCTTCGGCGAAGATGCGGTTGCCATACTCTGCCGTTCCAATAAAAGAGCCATACGCTATAATATGGGCGTACGCTCTATGGTGCAATATAAAGAAGACCGGCTCGTGAGAGGAGATAAACTTATGATAGTGAAGAATTGCTATCAATTTTTGGAGGAAGTGAAGGGAATTGATTATATTGCCAATGGAGATATTGCAAGTCTGATGAAGATAAGTTCTTATGAAGAGCGTTACGGGCTCGATTTTGCTGAAGCTACGCTCGCTTTTCCCGATTATGACAATGCCGTGGTAAAGGCAAAAGTATGCCTCAATACCCTGGAAAGCGAGTCGCCCTCACTCACTTATGAGCAGCAGAATCTCCTGTATCAGGGAGTGTCCGAGGATTATTCCCACATAAAAGGCAAAAAGCGCCGTTATGAGGCTGTGCGCGAGGATAAATACTATAATGCTCTCCAACTTAAATACGCCAATGCCATTACTGCGCATAAATCTCAGGGAGGGCAATGGGACTGCGTATTCATAGATTGTCCGTTTTGGCAAAGAGAACAGACCTTGGATGATCTCAAATGGTTATATACCGCTCTTACGCGTGCGGTAAAGAAAATATATCTTATAAATTTTCCGGACAGATTTTTCAAATGAAACGGATTTCAGTCATATTGCTGCTTGCGGGTTTATCCTGGTACGGATTTTCCCAAGTTAAGGAGGAAAATCATTTATGGGCTCCCGATTCATCTTATTGCGCCTATAATCTGGCGGGTGATTTATATATTAAAGATGCTGCCGGCGCCACCATCCGCCTTACCGGTGACGGATCCGATCTCATCTTGAACGGATATGCCTCCTGGGTATATTTTGAGGAAATTTTCGGCCGTCCTGCCAATCACCGTTCATTCTGGTGGAGCCCCGATTCCAAAAAGATAGCATTTTACAGATATGATGATACAAATGTTCCTATGTTCCCAATCTATTCTCCTTTCGGGCAGAACGGCACGCTCAGGCAGACCCGCTATCCCAAGGCGGGGCAGAAGAATCCTGAGGTGCGCATAGGCATCATAGACCTTGATAAGGCTGATGTGAGAAAAGGCGCAATCAACGCCAAAGATATTGTTTGGGCAGATTTCGATTCCTCTCAGGACCAATACTTCGGCATACCCTTCTGGGGAGTCGACAGCAAAAGCTTTTTTGTGGGGCGGGAACCCCGTATCCAAAACAGCTACGAGCTCTATGCGGTTTCGGCAGGCGACGGCTCCAAGAGGTCTATATACAGCGAGACTTATAAAACCTGGGTGGAATGGCCGAGCGATATGCTTTTTTCTGATGATGGACTTTATATGGTCCGCGCTTTCGAAACCGGCTGGGAGCAGATTTATTTTTTGAGTTATGACGGCAGCGTTTTCAAACGTCTTACAGATGGCGAAAATTGGAAGACGAGGCTCATACGCCGCAATCCCACAAGCGGAGACATCTATTTTGTTTCACAAAGGGATTCAAGGGTGCGTTCGGCGCTCTATAAACTTTCCTCCGACGGCGCCGTAAGCGCTGTCACCCCAACAGAATATAATGCCGACAGGGTCGAAATTCCCGAGGATTGCAGTTTCATACGCGCATGGCTGTCGAACGCCCGCACCACACGATTTGAATGGAAAGACGGTGTTTTCGAAGCGCCCGCTTCGCCGGACAGCCTTGCTTTGCCTCAAATAATCTCAATAGAGGCGGAAGACGGCCAAGCCATGTACGCCAGCATCATTTATCCTAAAGACTTCGACAGCACCAAGCTTTACCCGGTGCATATGGAAATTTATGGCGGTCCGAACAATCAATATGTTGTAGACCGTTGGCGTAGGCCGCAGCAATGGTGGAGCGAGCAAGGGATAATCCATATAGTTGCGGACGCCCGCTCTTCTGGCCACACAGGAAGGGCAGGCACCGACTTGGTATATAAAGATTTGACCGGCACTCCCATAAAAGATTTCTGCCGCTGGGCCGAATGGCTGAAAAGCACAGGCTATGTAGGCAACATAGGCGTAGAGGGTTTCTCTTTCGGCGGCACCAATACGGCGCTTCTGCTGCTCAACCATTCCAATCTCTTCTGTTGCGGAATCGCGGGCGGGGGAGTATATGACTGGATGCTCTATGATACTCATTATACCGAGCGCTTTATGAGCACACCCGAAGACAATCCCGAGGGTTATGCAAACAAGGTCACGGATTATGTGGAAAATTATCCAGGAGACGGTTCAAGCATGCTCAGACTCACTCATGGGACAGGGGACGATAATGAGCACTTCCAGAACACGCTCCTGCTCGTAGATGCTCTGCAGCAGGCAGGCAAACAATTCGAGCTCATGATTTATCCCGACGGCATGCACGGCTACCGCGGTGCTCAATGGGAGCATTCCTGGGCTTCC
>JAAZIW010000049.1 GCA_012800665.1 Rikenellaceae bacterium | reverse complement strand
TGTTGATGGTGCGGAAGATGGATATGGGGCGATACGGCTCTTTGGGGTTGGAATGCAGATAGGGGTCATGCTCAGTGCCATCATAATGAGAGCGGAAGGCCTTTTTAAGGTCATCAATGCTCAGCAGGCGGTCTGCCTTTTGATAAACGGGGAAATCATTTATGGTAACATCCTGCTCTACCGAAGGGGTGAAGAGTTTCTGCAGATACCAAACTCGGGGGTAATTGTAGGTCTTGTCTTTTTCGCTTTCCAAACTATAGGCCTCGTGGAAATCGAATTCTCCCTCGAACAGTTTATTCTCTCTTGCCCATTCCACCAAATCTTTCGATGCCAAATCTTTGGCAGGGTCGTATTTGCGATAGCGGCTTTGATTTCCTGAAACCATATATTTATCTTCCGGCATCTTCTTGGCCAACCAGCGGTGGCCTCCGGCGTTCTCCAAATACCAAGTCTCCTTTCCATCCATAAAAGCTATCCCGAATCCTTCTGCACTGCCGTATTTTTCTATCATCTCTCCAAGCTTAAGCACGCCTTCGCGGGCCGACTTTATATAGGGGAGAATGATGTGGTAGACGCTGTTTTCGGCTAATCCTTCGGGAACATAGGGGTCCAATTCAAGCACCCTTTCGTTGGAAAAGATGGTTTCGGTGGCGCTCATCCCCACTCCAAGGTCGTTAAATCCGCCTTCACCCCAATGATAGGGGAGGTCTTCGCGCTCGAGGGCGTGAAAGCCGAATCTGTTTTCGGGCAGAGGACATCTGAAAGGGCTGTCAATCGCCACGAATTCCTTAGGCCCCTTGCCGGATGGATAATATACGAGCCTGGTGGCCCTTATTGCGCTTGAGTCGTCTGAGCGACCGTAAATCATAGAGCCGTCGACCATCATTTTAGAGCCGACGATAATAGTTGTGCATGCTTCTTGGTTCATATTTGCGAATATACTAAAAATGCGCTAAAATCGCTACCTTTGTCTGTTGTGCATGAATTTGCTTACTATACGTAAAAATTTTCCTGCAATGCGTAAAATTGTTTGCTGCGCCTAAATGTACTTGTATTTATTAAAATTCAGCTTCCGTGCGTAAATCTAAATGGAGTTTGCTTTATAAGATACCGCTGGCGCTCATTGCTCTGAGTGTCCTTTGGGTGCTTGTGCTGAAATGGGTGCCCGTATGGCTTACTCCGCTTATGATTTCGAGAAGCATAGAGTATCGCTCTGATGATAGATTCCGCACTCAAAAGCGCTGGCGCAGAATTGAGCATATATCTCCCGAACTCGCCAAGGCCGTTATCGCCAGTGAGGATAATCGTTTTTTTATTCACAAAGGCTTCGATTGGGAAGAGATTGACAATGCTATTGAGGAACATCGTCGAGGAGGAAGGCGCCGCGGAGCCAGCACCATCTCTCAGCAAACCGCCAAAAACGTATTCCTATTGCCTTCAAAAACGTGGGTCCGTAAAGCCTTTGAGGCTTATTTTACGGTTCTTATAGAATTGATTTGGGGAAAAGAGCGCATTTTGGAAGTATATCTTAATGTGGCGGAAATGGGGCTTGGCATTTACGGAGCGGAAGCCGCCGCAAAGGCTCATTTCGGTGTTACCGCCGCAAAACTCTCACGCCATCAGTCCTGTCTGATAGCTGCCTGCTTGCCCAACCCCATCGCCCGCAACGCCTCCAACCCCGGCCCCTACACCCGCTCCCGCGCCTCCGACATCTCCAACCTCATCCCCAAATTGGCCTTTCCCGAGTGGTTGCGGTAGGGCTTCCGCT
>JAAZIW010000048.1 GCA_012800665.1 Rikenellaceae bacterium | reverse complement strand
GGTCAGCTCCTATCGCACGTGCAGCGGCATCCGCCATATTCATAACCTGAAGCGAATGCTGGAACGAGCCGGGCGCTTTCTTTTCAAGTTCTTGAATAAGAGCATTGGAAGTGTCTGCAAGTTCCGTGAGCCGTGAGTTCGATACCAGGTTGAAGATGCGTTCGAAAAGATATGTCAGAGGGAAACCCGCAACCGGAAGCATGGCGGCAGCAAACAGATACACCGAAATGCGCAGCATTCCACCGCCGGTAAGATCTATCATCCTCATTCCCAAATATACCAATATCATGACAGCATAAGAGATAAATGCGTTCACAAACTGCAGCCAGCCTTTATTCAAGCGGCGGAACAAATACACCGGCACAACGCCCCCTACAAGAAATACCATATACACCACCACAGGAGACTCCGAAAAGAAAAGTATAGGAAGAAGAGTGATTGCATAAACTATGTAAATAAGACGGTTTTCGAAGAAGGGCTCCAAAAGCATGGCGCAAAGACCGAAAGGAACCAAATAAATCAAACCGCTTTCCACTCTCGGCACAATAATGCCTGCCAGCATGAAAATTCCTATCACCATAATAAGATAAGAATACAGGCTTTTTTGAGAAAATATTTCGGGATTGGAGAAATGAATAGCAAAGAAAATCAAAAGAATCAGCGCAAACGCCAATATGCCGTTGCCCAGCCAATAGAAAAAGGGAGCATGCTTTCCGTGGCCGAGGCTGTTCTGATATTCTCTGGTATAAGAATCCAGCATCTGGGCAATTTCTGCGGTAACTATTTCATCATTGGAAACTATGAGCTGACCGGCGCTAACAAAGCCCTGAGTAGGAGATACTGTTTTTGAAGATTCCTTTTCAATGAGTTCACTGGTTTCGCGGTCGTAAATCAGATTGGGAGTGAGCAATTCGTAGACTCCGGCAGTTCTGAGGATGGAATCGACATTCACACCCGGATTTTCGGCCAAAACGCTTGCATGCAGGGCCAAACGTGCTTCCGAAAGCTTGTAAACCTCAGACACAGGTCTTGTACATGCCCTTTTGCCTCGCTGCAGATAAATAATTTCGGAAGGCTGACCGGAAACCGTTACTATACCATCATCTCCAACAACACCCTTTTCGTAAATGCCGGCAATGTTCGAGACTATGGAAATCCTAAGATTTTCAGCTTCCTGTAAATCAATTTCTGAAGCGGAGCGAAGATTCTTGTTCTCTGTTTCGATGGAAAACCGGTAATAAGGTATGGAAGGAGTTGAATTCTGGGACAATTCCTCTATCATCTGCTCTTCGGTCTTATAAATCGGAAAATCAAAGGGTGCGATGAGGGTTTCGTACTTCCAGGCTTGTCCTACCTTGTATTCGTAGCTGAGTTTGGGATTGCGTGGCATGGCAAAAAGCAGCACGAGAAAAAGGACTGCCAAGGGAAGGATTATCTTTAATATTCTATTCATTTTTATCGCTTTTCGGCACTTCGCCCTCGCGGGCTATGTAGCTGTAAGTCATACGGTCTAAAAGAGATGGGCACAGGCCTCGCAAAAACACGGTAATCTTGCCCAAAGCCGTGAGTATTACTTGATTACGGCGACGCTTTATGGCATTGGCCAATTTAAGAGCCACCTTTTCGGCGCTCATAAGCCTGCCTTCGTTAAGGGGCGTAGTCCCCTGCTGCGAGCCGTCTGCGGTAAGAGCGGCATTGCGAACATTGCTGGAGGTATAGCCGGGGGCAAAAACCAGCACATTCAGGCCGTCTTTCAGATGCTCTATGCGAAGCGCATCCAAAAAGCCCCGTACTGCAAACTTGGAAGATGAGTAGCCGCTGCGCGCAGGCAGTGAAGATAGGCCTGCTACACTTATTACACCCGCTACCGTGCCTCTGCTTTTTAGCAGATGCGGCAAAGCGGCTTTGGTGCAATAGACGGTCCCCCAGAAATTGACATCCATAAGGGTTTTCAGCACTTTTAAATCGACATCACGCAGCATCGCCCTCATACTCAAACCTGCATTGTTCACCAATACATCTATACGTGAGAAACGCTCTATGGCAGCTTCAATAAGCGCCTTGCAATCAGACTCCTTTGATACATCACAACGCACACAGAGCAGATTCTCGGGTGGAGCTATGGACGGGCCAAGCTCTTCCAGAAGCTCCAGTCTGCGGGCGGCGGCAACCACTTTTGCTCCATAACTTCCGAACAAGCGGGCAGAGGCCAAGCCTATTCCTGAGCTGGCGCCTGTAATTATTATCACCTTGCCTTTGAAGTATGCGGAGCTGTTCATTATTCTATGGTCATTGCTGCTATTTCGTCATCATATTTGCCGGCTTCCAACTTGGCTTTTATCTCTTTGAATGCATTGAGGGTGTAATTCACATCTTCCATGCTATGAGCAGCGGTGGAAACTATGCGGAAAATTATCATTCCCTGCGGTATGACGGGATAAACCACAATCGAGCAGAAGATACGATAGTTTTCGCGCAAATCCTTTGCTATCTGGGTGGCCTGAGCCACACCGCCTTTTATATGTATGGGAGTAACGCAGGCTTCCGCCTCGCCTATGTCAAAGCCTGCCTCCAAAAAGCCTTTTTGAATGGCATCTGTAATATCTTTGCACTTTTTACGGCGGGCATCCCCCTCGGGAGAATCTATTATTTCCATGCGCTTGATATTGCCTTGCACATAAACCATCGGCAGGCTCTTCGCATACATCTGGCTGCGGAGATTGGCCCGCAGATAATTTATTATGGATTTAGGACCGGCTACAAATCCGCCTATGCTCGCCATGCTCTTTGCAAAAGCAGCAATATATACATCCACCCCATCCATGCAGTTCTGCTCCTCAGAAGTGCCGCGCCCGTGCTTGCCCATAAGGCCGAAGCCATGTGCATCATCTATCAAAAGGCGGAAAGGATATTTTTCCTTGAAGGCCGCAATCTCGGCAACCTTGCCCATTGCGCCCGTCATTCCGAACACCCCTTCGGTTATTACCAACACGCCTCCACCATTTTCATCCGCCTTCTTTACCGCCCTTTGAATCACTCTTTCAAAATGCTCCATATCGTTGTGGCGGAATTTGTATTTCTCGCCCAAATGCATGCGTATTCCATCCAAAAGGCAGGCATGCGACTCGGAGTCATAAACTATTACATCATGACGGCCGGTAAGAGCATCAACTGTACTTACAATTCCCTGATAACCAAAATTGAACAAGAATGCATCCTCCTTCTTTTCGAAGTCGGCAAAAATCTTCTCAAGTCTTTCATGTTCGCGGGTGTGACCGGAAAGCATACGGGAGCCCATAGGATATGCGAGACCGTATTTCGCAGCAACTTCCGCATCGGTTTTGCGCACTTCGGGATGGTTTCCAAGTCCCAAATAATCATTCAGACTCCAGTTTAATACCTGTATGCCATTAAAAGTCATGTGAGGGCCGAGTTCTCCCTCCAAACGCGGATATACATAATAGCCGAAGGCCTGGTCGAAATACTGGCCTATAGGACCGGCTGAGCCTTTTTCTATACGGGTAAAAATATCTGAATACATAATCTTAAGCGTCTATATTTGCATAATGAGCGTTTTCTTCTATGAATTGCCTGCGTGGAGGAACATCCTCTCCCATCAGCATGCTGAAAGTACGCTCCGCTTCAGCTGCATTTTCGATGGTTATTTGGCGAAGACGTCTTTTTTCGGGATTCATAGTGGTCTCCCACAATTGTTCCTCGGACATTTCTCCAAGACCTTTATACCTTTGAACGGTGTAACCTTTTCCCATGCGCAAAGCGGCATTCTCGCGCTGCTCTTCGGTCCAGCAATATTCCTCGTCCTTGCCTTTCTTAACCAAATATAGCGGCGGAGTCGCAAGATATACATAACCGTCTTTTATAAGGTCGAACATATATCTGAAGAAGAAGGTAAGGATAAGGCAGGAGATATGAGAGCCGTCCACATCAGCATCGGTCATGATAATCACCTTATGATAGCGCAAACGGCTGAGGTCCAAGCGCCTGTCTCCGTTTTCATCTTCTTCTTGGGCAAAGCGCACGCCGAGAGCCGTGTAGATGTTTTGGATTTCCTGGCTTTCGAAAGCCTTGCCGTAGGCGGCCTTTTCCACATTGAGTATCTTGCCCCTGAGCGGAAGGATGGCCTGATAGCGGCGATTGCGCCCCTGTTTTGCCGTTCCGCCTGCGGAGTCGCCCTCTACAAGGAAAATCTCGCATTTTTCGGGATCGTTTTCCGAGCAGTCGGCAAGTTTGCCCGGCATTCCGGCTCCGGAGAGTACTGATTTACGCTGTACCATTTCACGAGCCTTTCGGGCAGCGTGACGAGCGGTGGCGGCAAGCAGTATTTTTTCGATTATTATCCTGGCATGTTTAGGATTTTCTTCCAAATAAATGCTTATGGCATTTCCTGTCGCCTGGCTTACAGCCGCTGTAACCTCAGTATTGCCTAACTTGG